>JACCVJ010000525.1 GCA_013698215.1 Tatlockia sp.
GCGTTGCCCTGCGATCTTCCTACGTTGTCCTTTCTTACCCCAATTTTTCCGACGAATTACCTGTAAACTAAACCCGCTTTCATCCCAAAACCATACCTGTAAAAGCTCTGGATAATCTCTTGCTACTGCTAAATAGTCGCTAAGTCTCTTTTGAAATAAAGCTCTCTCTATTAAATTTTGTTTGTCTTCCAAGTCATATTTAGCCCAAATATGGCTATACTTTTTTCGCTTTAATATCCTCCTAACTTGAGAACTACTTGAATCAATTCCCGTTTGGTCTGTCAAATATGTAGCTAATCTTTCTGCCGTCCATCTACCAAATTCATAACCTAAATCCACTGGTGATTGATCGACGGTTTTTAATAATAGTTCAATATACTCAGCCGTGGCTTTCCGGTGATATTCGTATTCTCTTTTATTATGTAAGGTCTCTAGATTATCTGGATCTCCATGCATACACCAATATGCAACTGTTCTAGGCGAACAACCTAAAAATTTAGCAATTTTATGTTGCGTTTTGCCATCGTTTTGGAGCAGAATAATTAAAATTCTTTCCCTTACGTGCGCTAGTTCGTTCTCCTTGAGGGCTTGCTGTAGATGAACGACTTGTTCCGACCTTAAAAAGTTCTTGGCTGGTGGTGGCATAGTTACTTTTAATCAGCTTTACCTTTTTATTATGCAACTTTTATGCCGATTAGCTTATTGAGAACCGCATCATAGTCCGCTTCTGTAACTTCCCAGAAAGGAGCGTGTTTTTCAATTCCGGCGTTGTTCACTAAAATATCCAGCTTGCCAAAATGGGCAATGCTTTCCGCAATCAGTTGACGGATCTCAGTCACACTACCAAGATCCGCCTGAATAGTGTGACCTTGAGAACATTGAGCCATGTGACATTTACCGCCGAGCGCCTGAACCTTCGCCAAAGTCTCCTCAGCGCCTTCTGGATGAGAACGATAGTTGATCGCAACATCTGCCCCTAATTGAGCAAGCTGGAGGACAATGCTTTGTCCGATGCCTTGACTACTACCAGTTACCAGCGCGACCTTTCCTTCGAGTTTCATGCTTCTCCTAGAAAACTACGATTGTTCTCACGTTTGCTAATTGCTTGGGGCAACATTAGTGGTTGTATTGCCATACCAAGTTGCCGTAAATTGCATAGTCAGATAAGTTGATACGTTGGTAGAAATAGCGCGATCGCCGAATTTTTTTAGAAGTGCCAGGATAGCGCAAGCTCTCGCTTTCAAGATAAGTTTTAATTGAATTCTCCACTTAAATTTATTTTGTTGCTATTCTCAGCTTTTTAGCGGTCGCGCTTTATTTTTGTTCGATCTCTAATTGGTATGGTCGTCAACCTGGCGTGGCAAAGCCGCAACCGTCGGTGGCAAATAAAATCTCTCATTTGTAGGAGCAGTGGTAGAACTGGCAATGCTTGGGATAGCTACCCTATTAGTAAAAACACTTTGGGTGGGACTTGCTAGAGATTCCTTTAGTTCGCAAGAACCCTACGTATACAAGTGCGACTTCACAGATAAAACTTGTCCAACGCTGAATCTACCAACAGCGTTGAATTCAAAACCTGTACAGCAATAAAAAATACAGGATTGCAATCTTTCTTGAAGCCTAATTATTTCACTTTATTAGGCTCTATTTAGAGGCTACTTAGTGCTGGCGTTGCTAGTCGGACGGAGGGGTGCATAACCAAAAGTAGCGTTAGCCATTCGGCACCAGATACTTACAGATTTGAAGCTAGATAGATTAATCGCATCTGGAATTGGGTAGCGCTGAGTCCCCTTAACTTTCTGCAATTTACCTAGGTTCACGTAGCTGCCTGATTGTTGAGTTTGATACGTCTGGGGTGGTTTTGCCGAAGGCTCAAGCAAAACGTGCAAATCCGGGCCTTGATCGCTGGTGCTAAAAGCTGAGTTAAGCTCTAAGTAGCGATGCCCATTTTGGCTGACAATTCGAGCCACTCCAGTAGTAGGCTTTTCTGCTGCCAAAAAGTTACCAGACATAATAGCCACTGACTGGTTTTGTGCTACTACGGATTTAGTATCAGTAGTTAAACTTGCTGAAGAATCAACTGCTTTTGAAGATGGATTTGCTGATACTTCTGCGGTGTACCCTGAGACTGAAAACCCAAAGGCTAAATAAGAAGTAACACCTAATAGTGCCAATTGATTCAATTTCATTGACTGCAACTCCCATATATAATATTTGCTAGACAGGTGTATAAGTTTTGTTTCAAACTTCAGCTAATCTTCGCTCAATAGAATTGATTAAATATTAGTTTTTCCTGAGAAGAGTAGTTTAAAATGCTGAGATTCTACTTAGAATTAATGTAGATTCTTGGAAAAAGTCTAATTTATACGTAGCTACGAAAGACTTTTACAAGTATAGAAAAACGGTGTTTGTGTTGCAAAAATAGTTAAAAAACCGAAAAGTTCTTCAACTAGAACAATCTATGCTGCAACTTTTCAAAGTTGAGCAATGAATTTGACTTGTCCTCAAATATCTTGCTTCTTAAAGCCCACAAATTGCCCTTTGGCAATTATATTCGCCATTGCGTAACCTGGTTATGTACTTATGGCTGTGTTAAATGCAGCTAATCCCATCCCTAGATTAGACCTCTTGCGTGAATAGGTCAAAGGCAGCTATAAAGTGGGTTAAGGAAGAAGAACTAGCCATGACTTACAAGCAATTCAAAGACCTTAAACCTAGCGCCTTTAAACGCAGATGTGGTGTAAATCCTAAAACGTTCGAGCAGATGGTTAAACTACTGCGCCCTGATTTAGATCGCCAGGGTAAACGTGGAGGACAAGCAAAACTGACCGTTGAAGACCAATTGCTATTGGTGTTGGAGTATTGGCGCGAGTATCGCACCCAATTCCACATTGCTACCAGTTGGGGGTTGAGCGAATCAGCGGTCTGTAGGCTGATTCATAGAGTAGAAAGGCTGCTAATGGATTCGGGTAAATTTCGCTTACCAGGGAAGAAACAGCTTTATCAAAATGCTGAAAATTGGGATGTTGTGGTGGTAGATGTAACGGAAAGTCCAATTGAGCGTCCAAAAAAAAACAGCGTTCTTTCTACAGTGGTAAGAAAAAGCGGCATACCTTGAAGGCGCAAGTGATAGTTAACCAAACCGATGGGCAAATCCTTTGCACCGCTTTTAGCAAAGGACGAGTCCACGACTTCCAGCTATTTAAGCATAGTCGTATTCCGATGCAACCAGAGCAACTATGCTTGGCGGATAAAGGCTATCAAGGACTTACCAAACTGCATTCTAGTAGTTGTACCCCAACAAAAAAGCATCCTAAGAAGAAGTTGGACAAGTACGAGCGGCAACACAACCGTTTATTAGCCCGATTGCGGGTGGTGGCTGAACACGTCAACCGTCGATTGAAGATTTTTCGGATTCTCTCCGAGCGCTATCGTAACCGCAGAGGGCGTTTTGGACTACGGTTCAACTTAATTGCGGCAATTATCAATTCTGAAATCGCCCTCTGTTCTTGATTCACGCAAGAGGTCTA
>JACCVJ010000549.1 GCA_013698215.1 Tatlockia sp.
GGTAGAGTCGAGGGCGGGTAGTCGGGTAAGGTTTGAGCGTCGCGGCTCTCCCCTCATTAGAGTCGATGCCCATGTTGCCACGGGACACCTCTCCTTCAGAACGTAGCGTGAAAGTTTCCCTTCACTACGCTCCTAGTTTAAAGATACTCGGACAGCGTTAAACTGCCTTTCTAACTCGCACTTCTCTATGGATAGATTTGTGCTGGTGGCACCCCCGATGGAGTATTTCCATATTCGTTCGCTTCTGATTCAGACAGTCGCCATCGATATGGTGTAACTCAAAAATGTCACCAGGGAAGAATTTTAAACCGCATTGATTACAGGTGTGCTTTTGTCTTTTCATCAGGTTAGCAGTCAATCCGCTGTAGCTTTTGTTAGAACGTTCACTCCAGTAGATGGTGTCTCCATCGAAAGGGGATTTATCCCCTTGGACGTTGATGTGTGAATTCATACTCCACTTAACTGGAGGGAACGCTGTTTCAATCACCTGATTGGTTTGCTGACGGTTATAACTGCCTTGCTTCCTGATATATTTCCATGTCCAATACCTTGAGAACCAAAGGTTATCGGTAGACATATCGCAAAATTTATGATAATTTCTCCAACCTCGAACGATTAATCCGCATTTGGCGATTCGTTGTTCTAAATTAAATCGATTATCCTTCATTGTTTCTTTGACTCTGTCCTTAATCTGGCGATAACTCGCTTGACTGGGAGTTGAGATGAACTTACCATTGGGTTTAACTTTTAGATGCCACCCAAGAAAGTCGAAACCATCTATACTGTGTACTAGTTTGGTTTTGGCTTCTTTAACTTTTAGACCTCTTGATGCCAAGAAATCGTCTATGCGTACTCGTAAGGCACCCGCATCATCATTGGGTTGCAAGATGTACACGACATCATCCGCATAACGGAATCCGCGTGTTTGCCCTCTTTTTTCCAGTCCACTTTTAGTGTACTTATTCCCGATATCTTCTAATCCATGAAGGACTAAATTTGCCAGAAGAGGACTAATGACACCGCCTTGAGGTGTTCCAGACTCGGATGAGGGAAACTCTCCTCTCACACCAGCTTTAATCGCTTTGAAGAGTCCAGATTTTACTGCTTTGGGTAGTTGGACAGATTGCATTACAAATTTGTGGTCAATCTCGCCCGTAACATTTTTCGATGTCTAATTCCAGTATTCTTTTGGTAATTCCATTAGCGTTGCTGTTGAGATTACTAAAGATTTTTTGTTGAACATCATGACAACTTCTGCCAGGTCTGAACCCGTATGAACAGGCACCAAATGTAGCTTCCGCTGCTGGTTCCAAAGCATATTTGAGTAAGCATTGATAAGCTCTATCGCTAATGGTTGGAATACCTAAACCTCGCTGAGTGCCATCCGCTTTCGGTATAAATACCCGTTTGAGCGGTTGGTGTTTCCACTGTTTCCAGTTTTTGAATAGATGCTCGTACAAAGCTAATCTTTCAGCCGTTGTGAGTGCAGATTTGTTGTCCACACCTTTGGTTCTTTTTCCCATATTAAGCTGTGTTACCTGCCGGATGGCAAGTAATTTAGCCGCTTTAGAGCTAAGTAGAAGTTTTTGAAGTTTTCGCACTAAGAGTGCGTTACCGTTCTTCTGAGCTTTGTAAATTCTCACTTGTAGCCTGAAGACCACCTTCTGCAATTTCTTCCAGGGGATAGCCTTCTATTTATCAACTGCGCTTTCGCGTGTCGTCATAATATGGTCTGCTTGTTTTGAACGTACTTTCTTTAAACCGTACCCAGTTGTCTGTGAGTCCTCAATTCACAAATTTTCGAGTACATCTTACCAACCCACTTCCGGTAGATCTTATTTAAGGATTCCACAGATAAATAATCTGAAGTTGTGAGCAGTTTTATTCGTTCCTCAACTTAGTTATTTGGCGACTTTAGGTTCTCTCAATTCACCCATTACTCCCCAGGATTGCACCTATCTAAAAGGGAAATGGTGCGGGGGTGGTCGATTGACCTGTAATTGTCTGTCATTGAGTTCTGACAGTCGGTTTTGGATGCTTTTTCAGAGAGTTCAGAAGTACGACCATTCGTACTTAGTCCTTTGGGAGTTTCCTCCTATTCGGAATCCTTAACTTAACCATAGTCGCGTACCTAGCGAGTTACCCCCATCTCAGGTTTGTTGTCCTCGCCCTGTCCCAGGCTTCGCTTTCAGGGTTATTTCCCTGTCTACGCTGGCAGGTTTGGCATCACGTCATCCCTAACTGGCAAGACTTGCTGCTCATGCAGCGCACTTGCACTAAATTGAAGTTATCCTCACCTTATTTTGGGTTGAACCCCAGGCGGTGTGAAGACTTTAGAACTTGTCTCTTGCGAGATTTGCGCTAGAAACGAACCGCACCCGTTAGATCCGTGCGTAAAACTTTCGCGCTCATCCGGCTCAAGCCTTACTTCAAGCGATGGACTTGGATGCGGGTATGTACCTGTCTAGGACACTCTTTGTGTAGGTGCTGTAGGTTTTCTACGTCGTCTAGTCCACCTTGAGCGACAGGTACTATGTGATGGGTGTCTATTTCCTCCCCATTGAATAGTGGTTCGCCACAGATTGGACAGAGCCAATTCTG
>JACCVJ010000552.1 GCA_013698215.1 Tatlockia sp.
TTGATTTTGACTTATTTCACAGGCGGAACTAAAACCAGCAATTGGCGGAGGCGAAGACGAGAACGACAATAGTTATTGAATTTTGTAAACAATATTGTTTATTCACTATTACAAACTCCTTTATTAGAGCGTGTCTTCACTTTTATAATTTATTTGTTCGGATAAATTTTCAATCGCTCTTAAAATCTTCTCGACATCGGCTCGGGTTGCCGGACGATCCAGATTTTCATCAATCGGTTCATAGACTGGATTGGTCATATGTTTTGCTTTTTTAATTGTTTAGATTTGTATTTTTGTATTATAGCATCTCGCGTTTTTTATTTTCCGGTCATCTTCAATACGGGTGGGTTGCCGCCGAATGCAAGAAATTTTGCGTTTCTTGCATTCGTGCCGAAATCTTAAAAAATTAAGTCTAAGATCCAGCCGGAAACAAATCCGAGCAGTAAAAAGGTGGCGGCTAAATACAATTTCTTTTTCATAAATTGTATTCCTTTTTCAGCTCGGAAAACGGCATCGGCTTGAAGTCATAACTGACCAGTAGGGGACTCTGCGTATCTTCCAGCTCTGAAAGCCGGAAGTAACCCCACTCGTCAAAATCGCCGTTCACGAATCCGAAAAACAAGACATCTCCGTCATCGCCGATTTCACACTCTGAGGCATACCACCGCCAGTGAAATTGCAATAAGCTCATCTCCAGGTAGATCGTCGGATCGGGCGCATCCTCCTGCGTGTAGAGTGGCGGAATGCCTCGCCTTTTAATTTCGGCGGTAAGTCGGTTGTCCATTGTTTTTTGGATTACTGGTCTGTTTGGCTTTCAAGCCGTTGTGGTAGCTTGCCAGCACTTTGCGCTTTAAGAGCTGCTTGCTCTCATTAAAAGCTAAATGCAGCACTTTGGTGTCGCCGCTGGCGATGGCGTTCTCAATCGGCTCGAAAATGGTGAAATCAAGCCATTCTTCGAGTTCCGCCATATAACCGGATTGATTGCCGGTGCTGGCTTCTTTGTGTGCCGTTTCCGTTTCCGGCTCTCTTCTGGTGAACATTGTTTGTTCTCCTTTCCTTGAATGCTTTGGGCATTCTTAATTTTTTTCGGCGCGGCTTCATCTTTCTTCCCCGCCTTACCTGTCTCTTTGACGGCGGACGGATTCCTTAACGTGTCAGCCGCCTCTCTGGCGGCTTAGGGCTTGTCCCTTGACACGCTAAGGTGTCCGCTAAACTTAATCCGGGCGGGGAAGAAAGATCTGGGTGGGTTCACGGGTGACCGGAAAATAAAAAACTACCCGTTTTACAAGTAGTCTTTAAATAGCTATTTCGACGTTTGAATAGGTGAATCAACAGGCAATCAAAAAATTGTTTGATTGTCTCTTTTCGCTTTTAATCTCGCCATTCCTCGTTTTTTGATTTCCTCGAAATCGGCATGTGTAAACGGGGTTGACTTGCTTTCCAAGCGTTCGAACAACAATTCTTCGAGTTTCTGATTTTGTTCTTCTTTTTCTGAGCGGTCTTTGTCCATAGCCATAATTTATTGATAACCGAAAAACCCGTCTATTCTTTTAATCCCTCAAAAAAGTCGTCAAACTCTCCTTCCGCATCGCGGCTCCCGTGCAGCACATGATAAATCTCCACGCCGCCCGCAATAGGGAAATAGTAGATATGATATTTTTTGAACGGGAACATTCGCATCTCGACAATAAAATCGTCTTGCCGTCTGCCGATTTCCTGATTATCCGCCAACAGTTGAAATTTCGCGGCAAAATCGCGCATAAATTTATCGGCGGCGGATTCGTTATATTCCGAGATATAATGCCAAATATCGTCCAGGTCGGCTTCTGCCAATGGCGCGATTGTAAATTTTGCCATCGCTATTTTTTTGCTTTCCGGGCTTTTCCGCGATTAATGACGGCTTCCGCTAAGTCTTCGGCTGAATCGTAAACCACGCCTTGACCGCGTCTGATTTCCTCAACGCCCTTCATCACTTCGCGGCGTACATCCTCGCGGCGGATTCGCCGGAGTTCATCCTGTTCTTTGAGCAGCCGGAGAGCTTCGCGGACGACTTCCGAAGCCGAATTGTAATTGCCCGATTTGACCTTTTCGTTGACTAAAGTTTCCAGTTCGGGCGTTAAAGATACGTTCATATTCATACAGCTCCTTTCGAGGTAAGAATAACGAATACGTCAATTCTTGTCAATGTTTGTTATCGGAGGATATTTAGGGTTTGATTGTAAAAATGCTGAGGGCAGAGTAATTTCTTATTTCACTCTCGCACCCGCCCGTCGAAACGAATGGAGTAATAACAATCAATAAATCATCATTGAGCAGCTGTTTTACTTCGAGCGGTATATCTAGGGTCAATATTTGAGATTTCTAAAAATCATCTCCTCTGGCGGAATTATAGCAGATTTGCGGAGACGTTAAATCCGAAAGCCTTGTGCCGGGCGGAATGTATTTGACAACTGCTATTCTTCCAAACCTCCAAAAAGATTTTCGAGTAATTCTTCAATTCTTTGGCAAAAAACTAATTTTCAAACGATCTCTAAAATTATGTAAGATTTTGTCGAAAAAAGTCATTACATATAAAGGCGTAAAAGATTGAAAATTAAATTTTCCCAAGTTGAAGCTAAATAGGGATTTGTAAAATTGCATGATTGGATTGTATTTGATTCCGGTTTCAACAAACATTACAGATTCTTACTTCAGATTCGTTGATTTGGAAAATAACCGAGTTACTTTTCTAAATTGTCAAACAGACCTTAGCAACAGTGACAGTCGAGGCGAATTGGGATTACGGTTTTCAAACTTCATTCAGTCAGAGCTGAAGTATAGTTCTGTTTGATCAACTATGACTGATTTATCAATCAGCCCAACCATTAATTCAATTGAAGAGAGCTTAATACTCTTCCCCGCATAGGAGGCAAATACAATGAACACGAAAGATCCATCAAGCAAAAAGGAAGCGAAACAAAGCAAGCTAGACAGCCAAAGTTTTCAGGAACCGCCGGCTCAGAAAGTTCGGGAGGTAACCGAGGAGGGTTTGGACGAAGAAGCCGGAGTGCAAAGTTACAATGAACCGAATATCGAAGAAGGTTTCAGAGAAGAGGCGGCGGCGGCAGAGTCGCAGGCGACAAACTTTGGTATAGACGAGAATCTTCTTCAAATAAAAAGAGAAATCGAGAATCAATTGCTGCAAAGCGTTGGTCAGAGTGCCGGAGCTCAAGCCGAAGATGCTTATGAAGGCGTTGGAAATATCGTCGGCGTCGGCATCGGTCCGGGACTGCCGTCGTCGACGGGACCGGGCGGCGAAATATTGAGCTCGAACAGCGAACCCGGAAAGCAGGTGTTAAATGTCTACGTGGTCGAACGAACTTCGGTTGACGAAGTTAAATCGGCGATTGTAGATTCGATGGGCGTGTCGGCGGCGAGCGGGGACGATGTTCCGGTTAATGTTATTGTCACCGGGCCGATTGACGCGCAGCCGCACCGGTTCAGAATCCGACCCGCTCCCGGAGGGGTTTCGGCCGCGCATTTCCGCGTTACCGCTGGAACTATCGGTTGTTTGAGCATCGGCAGGTCAGCTCCGCGCAATTCGCGGCTGATGATCCTCAGTAACAATCACGTCCTCGCCAACTCGAACGGCGGCGCATTCGGCGACTGCATCTGCCAGCCGGGTCCGTTTGACGGCGGCAGGTGTCCGGCGGATCAAATCGCCATTTTGGAGCGTTTTGTCCCTATCAACTTTGCCGGCGGGGTCAATTATGTGGACTGCGCCACCGGGTGGTGCTGGCCCGACAGGGTTCGTAAAGAGTTGGTTTACCTATCTGGCGGACAGCCGCAGTTTTTCAGAATCGGTAGCGCGCCGATTGCCCCCCAAATGAATATGGCAGTAGGCAAATCCGGTCGCACCACCCAACTGACTCGCGGCACAATAATTGACATCAGTGCCACTATTCGAGTGAATTACGGCGGTGGACGGGTCGCGCTTTTTAGCGACCAAATATCCATCCGCGGCGCGGGCGGCGCGCTTTTTAGTGACGGGGGTGATTCCGGCTCTTCAATCTGGACTTGGGACAACAGCCGGCGACCGGTCGGATTGCTATTTGCCGGCGGCGGCGGTATAACTTTTGCTAACAAGATGAGCAGAGTGGTCGCCGCTCTCGACATCAATCTGGTCACTTAATTGAAAATCCGAATTCCAGTCCCGGTTCTTGGGGTTGAAAATCAGACTGCTTATTTGCTTGCTCTGCAACAATGCCGTATGTAAAGCGTAAGGAGACGGCAGTAGGAGCAACGAGCAAGCGGTCTGATTACAAATGACCATCGACAAATCGGATTAACTTACAACAGTTGAAACTTCATCCGACATTCCCGGCTGGCGAAATTTTAATTCGGCAGGCAGCCGGGAATGTGACCGCTGCCCGAAGAGACAAAAAATTTAAGATTTCGATTGTAAAAAACAAAGATAAAACTGATGCGATGATTAGACGCGCTCATTTTATAAAATGCAATCGTAAATATTTGACCGTCTCATTGTAATTCTGATGGTTTACATCGCTTTTTTGGGCTAAATGAATTATATTTGTATTATTAGTCCGAGCATTATTTGTTAGCGGTATCAGTCGAGTTCGGTCGATTATTTGAAAACAAAACCGGACATTTAAGGAGTAGAGATGAATGAATTTCCATACGAAACAGCAGCTATGCCCTATAACCCGGACGAGCCTGCGGCAGACGACTCTACATCGTCATCGCCGATTATTGCGGTAAAGCAAAATCACGAGCGTGAGCTGATGGCAATTGACGGGGTAGAAGGAGTCGGAATCGGGAGAAACGAAATTGGGGATGACGTAATTCTTGTTTATTTGCGGGATGAAGAAGTCAGAAAACAAGTTCCTTATAACATTGAGGGTTTTCAAGTAAAGACACAAATTACCGGTATTATTGATGCCTTTAAGTAAAACTTACTAGAAGATAATAAAATAAAAGTTACGCAGTTGGAAGGGGCAAGTATCGTGGATTCGCCAGATAAGCTCGAACTGCATCTCGAACAATACTGGTTTTCGTTTCGTGCCAACTGACCTTTTCTTGCGAATAAAGCGCGGGTATCACCGCACGCAGTTCTTCCGGTAGCAATTGCATACTCTTTTAATGCTCTGGACAGGGTTTTAATTTTTTCTTTGGAGTAGGTATAGGTAAACGAATATTCACCTTTTCAGTATAGCAAGCTGATTGCCGCTTACCCGTTTGGTTCGCTCTTTTTGTCAAGCATCTCAAGTTCGTAGGCGAGTGCGTCTTGCGGGTTTTCCCAACGCCACAAATAACCGTATTTCTTCGGCTCGGTTTCTTCTTTTTTTAGTTTCTCAAGCCATTTAACGGCTTCTCGTTCGCCATTCACTTTTTTGGCGACTTTGTTTTTATTCGAGTCGCTTCGCAAATAGCGAATGATTAACGCCGGTGATTGGTCTGAGTCGTGTTGTTGCCTTGTTGCCATAATCGTTTTTCAATTGCTTTCTGTGATAATATACCGCCCGCATTACCCAATCACAAAACTTAATATCGGAGGAAAAATATCAATGAAACAAAAAACTTTTCATTTAAGCGTGATTTTTGGCGCGGTCGTTTTGGGATTTTTAGGCGTTCAAAATGCGCTTGCCTGCGGGGTTGAACGCTGGAACATAAAAGTAGCGCAAGATCAGCACGTTAAGTATTTCTTTCAAAGAAATGACATCTTGACCGGCAAACTTCAGCCGGTTCAGAGAACAACGATTGAAGATTTGCATAATCAACCGTATCCTTTCGCCTCGTTGCGCGGCTTTCCGCCGAAATGGTCTTACGATTTGCGGGCAGGTCAAGCCGAGTTCCGCATCTGGCAGATAACGGCGGTTTTAACGAAAAAGAAAAACGAGGATGATGAAGATTACCACCTTGTTATCAAAGACGGCGACCGCTTCTTGGTAGCGGAAATTCCGTCGGTAGCGTGCGTCGAAAGCACAATCGAGCCGCTTAAAAGTATGATACTCAAAGCCCGCAGCGATTTCGACGAATGGTTTGCCGGACAAACAAGAAGAACTTTTAATCAAAAAGTTCGCTTAACGGGTCTCGGCTTTTTCGACCGCGTTCATGGCGCGGAAGGCGCATCGCCAAACGGTATTGAACTGCATCCCGTGATAAAAATAGAATTTCTCAAACGATAATTAAAATTTCGGCAATTTGAAGAAATGCTTTCCCTCGCGCGTCGTCGAAACTAAGGATGCGTAAATTATCGTGTTCTGAATATTGGCGCGTCTGAGCCATTCCTGCACAAAACGAATATCCGTTTCGCCAGTGTCGAGCAGGTGAGTGGCTGTCATAGGGTTTGAGAAGTGTTTTGTCTGATAACATATTTGCCTAAGTAAGTAACAAAAACGTTCGTTTATGAGAACCAGTTTTTGACTTTGTTGGAATTAAAATAAATCTTTTGTCTTATCCTACTATAAAACTTAAACAGTCAACCTGTTGTATAATGTTTCGCTGAAGAAACGCTGTTAATGAGGTAAATAATGAATAATAAACGACTTTTTAGTAATGTAGAAATTTATAATGTTTTAGTGCATCAAAAAGCAGAGATAAAAAAAGAAATTTATGCTGTAATCGTAAGCGATGATGCGAGCGTTCGTCGCGCTGTAAGTGTAGGCTTGCAGATAGGTGTCGTCGTCGCGCTTGACTAATCGCAAACGGTTCGCCGCGTCATACTCGAACTTCAACCAATTTACTTCGTCTTCCGAGAGGGCGCGGGTTTGATTGCCCGCCGCATCGTATTGAAATCCATTCGTGGTGATTCGGTTGGAAGTTGTGTTATATGACAGATTGGCAATGCCGTCTCGCGGAATCGAACTGCCGTCCGCCGCCACGCCCGAAGCGGTTACGCTTTCCCGGTTGCCGTAGCGGTCATATGAATAATTTTGCGTCCACAGATTATTGCCGCCCTTGGCTTTGGTCAACCGTCCGAGCGCGTTGTATTCGTATGGTGTGCCGCGTTATAAACAAACCAGTTTCCCGCAGCCTACGATCAGCAATTTCACCTCTTTATAAAAAAGTTTTTTATAACCTCGATTTATCTTAATTTTTATTTAGGTTTTCATAGCCAGATCGGTTTAACTCACAAGACAAACTTATTCCGAACTGTTTTTTTATATTAAAGCAAATATCGATAACTTTCTCTCCTTCAACCCTGAATGGAGGATTATGAAATGTTGCTTTCTCATAATAGCTACCTGTTTTAATCTCCAAAATTATTGCCTCTCCATCTCGAGTACCAAGATTTTTAGTATCTGATTTCAATCTTAAAGGAAGAGTTAGCCCACTGGCACTTAAAAAATCTTCAAAACTTTTCCAACCCGATGTCGGAGTATTCAACTCAATTTTGCCATAAAAAAACTTTCCCTTTCGATTGTAGGTAAAAATAATAAAGGATGTTCGGTAGTTGTTTTTTTTGTTTAGAACAAACCATCTTGATTTTGCTAGTCCGAATCCAACAATGATTCTTATTTCTGTTTCATTTTCTAAAAGTGTTGCGTCTTTCAGAGGAATTAATCCAACTTTTTCTGCTTCTGCCTTGATTGCTTGATCTGGTATCAAGATTATATCCTTACTTTCATTTTTTTCATCAGTCAAAAATCTACTGCTAGGACTTTCATTATTTGTTGCAGGTTTCCAAACAATATTAGAACACTGACTAAAAAGAATAGTAATTATAAAAATACTTGCAAAAAAATACCTCACCATATTGTCCTTCCTCACTTACTTTTAGCTTAAAAAATATATTAACAAAATTATCTTGCGATACGACAATTATCCTTTCCTCCACTAAGGACAATTATTTGTGTTCTCGTAATAATAAGCTCATCTCCACTACCGGCAGCGTTGAGATCAGTTTGCGAAGGAGTATTTGGATCGTCCATTGTAAATATCTCCCCTCCATTTTCTTCTACGGTTTGCCCGTTTTCAAAAGGGTGCGTATGGTATTTATAGTCCACGGTTAAGCCTAGATTTCTTATTGCTTCATCTCCTACTGTCTGTTTTCGCCCATATATCCAGCGTCACTTGTCGCCTTCTAAAAGGCTCCCTGTTAGGATTGGGATAGTCCTTTCTACTAATTACTTTTCCATTGTTGCTAACGGAAGCTAAAACTCCAGAAACTTCATGACTCTTTCGAGGATTATTAGGTCGAGATCTTTTCCATGCATCTTTTATTGCCTTCCTAAAAACAGGACGATTCAAAACCCATCGGTGATAGTCACAACCTGATCTGGAATCTTGTTTTTTTCCATTTTTAGCAAGACTGTTCGCTACCGCCCCGACACCGGTGTAGATGCCGAACCAAGCACCTGCCTTATGTGCTCCTGTGCCGTCGCTTATGAAATTCCCCATTCCGATTTTACCCGCTATGATGCTTCCGAAACCCGTGACAATCGCTATCAGTCCGAATATCATGGCTGCCTTTCGATACTTTTGCACCTAGTTACGCGGTTTGACACTTTCTCTTATCAAATAAACCTCATGAATCAACTTACGTAATGAAGCTGGAAATCTGGATTGGTCTGAAATATCTATGGTGGTGATATTATTTTCATTGATGATGATTTTCTTACTAATACCATCTTCCTTATAAATAATGGTAAATTTAGCCCTAACATCAAGCAGCAATCCAGTCGGTTTATATTCCTTTTTAATACTACTGTTAGCTAAATCTTTAAGTAGTAACTTAAACTCATAAAAAGCCTCTTTTGAAAGAGCGGCAGGACCTCTTCTCTGAATAAAGAAATCTACATTGGGCGGGACTACTTCTCGTCGTATACGTATTTCTTCGTCAAATTCCACTGTTCCTTCGTCATTTAGCCTAAAAAGTAAAGTATTTCCCTCTATACCAACTGACCCTTCAACTTCCTTCCAAATCTCAACAATAGGATTCTGGGGGGGGGACTCAACTTCCTCAAATTTATCTACCGTTACCAACGTATTTTTGCAACCATATACTGAAAAAGCTATTAGTAAAAATATAACAAGTTTTTTTTTAATAAACATTTTGTTCAAATTTTATCTCATCTTTGTGGGGTAACCCCAAAGCAATCTTTAAGAATTTTAGTGTTATGCTCATCAACTTCTATTATATTTTTATGATCAGAACCGCTTAGATGCAAAAGTTCATGAAGTATAATAAATTCTCGTGTTCTCTGAGAGTTCATTCCAGTTTCTCTGGTCCAACCTCCAACTGATTTTTTGAAGAATTTGTCGCCAAAATATATCGTCCCTTCGCTTCCTTTCCCGACTGGCGCAATGGCAACATCAGACAGGTTAGGAAGATGTATTTTAGAAACTTTCTCTAAGACATTTATTGGATTTTCTGGACTCGCATCCATAATTGTCTTCAAGCATTTCGAGTTTTTTCTTAACCGTTTTAGAGTATTTTTAATTGTTGAACTAAGAATTTCAAGATTTTGTTTGTCATCCTGTTTTTTTTTGTTATTTCCTTCTCGAAGACTGTTTGCCACCGCTCCAACACCAGAAATTACAGTGTTAATGTAAATTCCATACCCGATTGAGATCGCCCGTTCTGAGAAACTTAATGTTGCCATTCCGATAAATTTATGAATTTTCATAAGAACACCAAGCACTTTTGCCCAAATGCCGATACTACCGGGTGCAACAACCATACTTAGAACCATAACGGCGATGCCTACCGCCAGAGCAATCCATTTGAATGCTTTCGCCAGCCATTTAAAGAGTTTACCAAAGAATAAACCGTCCGGGTCAGTGTGATTGATTGGATCGTTGCCGCAATAAGTGTAGAGATTTAAGGTTTGCGGTGAGCCGAGGGAGACCGCACTCATCTTTATTGGGTCAACTTGGGTGAATCTGCCTTGTTTGCTGTCGTAAGTGCGATTCACGGCGTAATCCAATCCCGTCGCCGCGCTTCGGTCATAGCTGGTGAATCGCTTGTTTGTATTCGCCGTTGATTCGGCATTTAACGCTGTCCCGAATGGCAGCGTCGTCTGCTCATAGCTTGTTCCCGCCTGCTGGTTCGTGATGATTCGCGTTCCCAATCGGTCGGGATGCGAATAGTCGGTTACTTCGCCGCCCGCTCCGTTCGGCGTTGCAGTCGAAAGCAGACTGTCGCCTAAGTATATGTAACTCTTTGTCCAACTCGGCGTGTTCGGTGTTGATTCCGTGTATTCCGAGAGCGTCGTGCCGCCGAGACTAGCATACAAAGTCAGGTAGTTTAGGCTGTAATCGTAACTGATGATGCGAGCGTTTGTTGCGCTGTAAGTGTAGGCTTGCAGATAGGTGTCGTCGTCGCGCTTGACTAAGCGCAAACGGTTTGCCGCGTCATACTCGAATTTGAGCCAACTCGTTCCGTCTTCAGCAAGAGCGCGGGTTTGATTGCCCGCCGCGTCATACTCGAATCCGCTCGTCGTGATGCGATTATTTTGTGTGTTGTATGACAGATTGGCTATTCCGTCGCGTGGAATCGCGCTGCCGTCCGCCGCTGCGCCCGATGCTGTGACGCTTTCTCTATTTCCATAACGGTCGTAAGCATATTGTTGTGTCCACAGATTACTGCCGCCTTTCGCCTTTGTTAATCTGCCGAGCGCGTCGTATTCGTATTCTCGATTTTTGTTGCCGTCGAGATTGTTGACGATTTTACTTAAATGTCCTGTTTTGCCGTTTCCTGTGCCGACGCTGTTCTTGCGGTCGTATTCGTAGCTCAAATCGAGCAGCGTTTGCCCGCTCGTCTGCGCCTTTTGATTGGTCAGAAGTCCGGTCTGCGGGTCGAACGTATAATTCTCTGTTACCTGATTCGCGCCCGCCGCGCCGATTTTTATCGTGGTCGTTTGGTCTGCTGCGTTGTAGATTATATTTCCCGCCTGTTCCGTGCCGTTGACTTTCAGCGATGTCAAACGACTCGCCGTGTCGTAAAAGTGTTCGACGATTCGGCGCGGGCTGCTCGTCATCCCATACTGCGCCGGATAACGCACTTCCTTTACGCGGTCGAGCGTGTCATACAAATAGCTCGTCGTCATCGGATAGCTTTCCCGCGCGGCTATCGTCTGCGTGTAATCCGAAACTCTGGCTTGCGAATCATAAACGTATTCTTCCTTCATCAAGCCGGGCGTTTCCACCTTTTTGATGCGCGACTTGTCGCCCGTCGTCATATATTCGTAGGTTACATTGTAGGCGGCTTGAATCGTTAAATTCGGCTCAAGCGGTCCGGTGGTGTCGTAAAACACCGCTTGCAGACGATTGAGCGGGTCTTCCGCGCCGGTTGCCAGATTATAATAAGCGTAACTGGTTCTCACACCCCGTGCGTCGGTTTTCTGTGTCAAGTTCGAGCGCGTGTCATAACCAAAAGCCTCGCTCCATTGTGCGCCCGTTTGTCCCGCGCCGACGAACGTCCCATCATCTTTTAACGTGGCGGTTTGCTCGGCGAGCTTCTGACGGGTTAATCTGCCCAAGCTGTCATATTTGAACTTGCGCTGCTGAACGTCTTGTTCAGTTTGCGTCAACCGTCCGAGCGTGTCGTATTGATATTTGGTAACGAGACTGTTCGGCGATAAAACCGAGCCGCTACTATTGACGGTTCGATCCGGGTTCGGTTCGACAACCTCGACCAAACGATTCTGCTGGTCATAGCGTCCCCAACGCTCGCGCCCCCAAGCGTCGGTAACTCTCATCGTATTGCCCGGCAGATTTGCCGCCGAACCCGGACGCTGTGCTTCATTGTAAAACGCTTGCGAGAAGCTGCCGTCCGGTTCGATAACCTTTATCGTTCTGCCTTGTTTGTCGTAAATCGTCTCAGACCATTGCACGGTGTCGCCCGTTCTAAAAGGGCGCGATTGTTTCCAAACTTGTCCGAGATTGTTGTATTTGATTTCGACGTAATCCCAAACACCGTTCGCGCCGCGCGATTCTTCGCGCTTTGTTTGACCAACACCGTTTAAAATTTTGACGGTTTTGCCAGCCGTTACGCCGCCCGCTTCAAAAACTTCTTCCGTGACGGTCATTGCCGCGTCGTCGTAACCGAAGGTTTGATACGCGCCGGTTGATGAGGTCGCTTTCGTCGGGCGAAGTGTGTCGGAATTATAGCTCGTCGTCGTAACTCTTCCGTCGGCATCGGTTGATTGGGTAATAAGTCCCGTTTCATAAGAGTACACGGCGCTTGTCGTAATGCGGTCGGGCGAATTCGGATCGCTTGCGCCGCGTGTCTGCGATTCGGGATAAGCATACTGGTTGGCGGAGGTATACTGAAAACTCGTTTGTTGGCAGCAGGCGGTTGAAGTTTTCGTCAAATTTCCCGTGATGTCGTAACTTCTCGTTTCGTCAATCGCTCCCGTCGTCCGATTTTGTGCGTCGGTATAAGTCGTGACTTTCGTGATATTCCCGCGCGCTTCGGTGCTTGGGTCATACGCGCTGACCTGATAATACTCAATACACTCGGTGCAAGGCACCGGCTCTCCGCACTGAAATACCCGCGTAGCACGACACGCTCCATTTGTTAATTCCGTCGTGTACGGGTCGTGCGTATAATCGTGTTGTATAACGCCCGGAGCAGGAGTGAACGGTTGACTTTGATAGTTGTCGTATTCGTAATCCGTCCACGAAGCAAACGTTCCGTCGGGATTTTCTATGCGGGTCGATTTCACCAAATTAAATATGTGCCTTCCGACGTAACGCTGGTCGTTTTGGTATTCATTAACCGTGCAGCGCAGCCTTGCTCCTCCGTTGTCGTAATCGCACGAACGTGCAACTTGATTAAACAGACTGCCCGTGTAATCGAATTCGGTTCTAATTTTGTGATTGTTCTCGTCGAAAATTTCCGTCCAATTCGGACGCGGTGATTGATAGTCACCTTGCAGCCAGTCGACGGTAGATTTACCGACTAGCTTGAACGTTCCCGTAAAGTTCGGCATATTCGGAAAAGTTATTGTGCCGCTCGGATCCGGCACATACGTTTCGTCTTGGTAAACAAGTCCGTCCTTAAATTTATTCGGGTCGGTGGCGGGAAGCGAGCTGTAGTTGTAGGCAAACTGCTTGCTGACTGCGCCGTTCGGCTGCTTCACGGTCGTTACGCGGGGCGAAGCATTTTGTTGAATGTCGTAAGTAGTTACGGCAGGCTCGGCAACATCCATTCCCGCCCAACTCTCCGTTAATTTATCGTAAATCGGAGCGTCCGACAGATTGCTTCCGTTGGTACGTCCGGTTTCGTTTGTGGCGGTCAACGGATAATTATAGAGGGCTTGCTTGGTCATTTGTCCGGCGGTGATGATGCCCTGCTCATCGGCGCTTGTCTGCCAATTCATTCCGCGTTGCTCGATAACCTTCGTGAGCATTCCATAAGACGAATAGGAATCCGTATCATCGAACCAGTAACCGGTGTTTGTCGCCGGATAGTAAACAGCATCCAACACCCAGGGAGAATTGTTGGCGATGGCGTTGATACCCGAAGCAAACGAGTAACCAAGTTGTAATTGACGATAATGAAATCTCACCAACGTGCGAGTTGTTTTGCTCACGCCCGGTTTCAGCAATCGCGGAGCGGTAATGTTTATCAAGCGATTGCTCGCATCGTAATTGAAACTGATAATCCGCCCCATTGTGTCGGTAATGGTTTCAAGCTGCGGTCCCAGACCATTCCGGTAGGTGATGGAAATGTAGTTTCCCTGGGCATCCGTAATCAATGTCGGATAGATATGGTCATTGGCAGGACCGTACATCGAATAAATTATCTGCGTTCCGTTCGGCAGATTCGCCCAGGCATAACTTGATTCTCCGGGATAAATCGAGCATCCGTAATCAATAAAACTGCCGTCGGTCGTGTTTCCCGTAAAATAAGTTAAGCCGCTGTTGCTCGAGGCTTGTCCTGTATAACCATGTCTGGTGCCGTCGGCATCAACCATCATACAGCCGCCCTGCGTCCCCATAAAAGCAACTTTGCCGAAGCCGAGCGACCAGCCTGGACCCGGAAACCCGCGGTCAATATCGTAGGTTAGCTCGGAGCCGGATTTGTTCCACAACCGCGAGTTGTAATTGAGATTCAAAGCCAAGTCAATGCCGCGTCCCGGAAGCGAGATAATCGGAGCCGACAATTGAAAGTTGCCGGTTCCCGCGCCGTCGGCGGCGGGCGTTCCCGGCGGATTGCCCGTCTGGTTGCCGGGGTCGCCCGCCGACTGCCAATTAGTATTGTTCCAACCGTTAACATCGGGCAACGCCATTTCGATTTTGGACGGTGTTCCGCCTGAGTCTTGTTCGTTAATTTCTTCCTTGACTAAAGTTTCGGATTCGCTTTGCACGGACGACTTGTTTGAACGTGAAGAAACTTCAATGGAGGAGGTTTCGGCTTGCGTAGCCCGATTCTGTCCTGGCGTCGCGTCCGGCGTAACAATCACCGTAACCTCTGCTTCTCGTCCCCTGCTTTTCGCCGTGATGATAAAAGTTCCCGCGAGTGACGATTTGAATTTTCCGCCGTGAAACCGGCGCGGCGCAAATCTGTTTTGGCTGTCGCGCATCCGCCAATCGAATTCGATTCCGCTCAGAGGCTCGTTTTCCGAATTATAACCGACGGCGGAAAGAACCAATAACTTGCCTTGTTTGACAGTTACCGAGCCGGGATAGATTTGGACTCTATCTATTCGATTGTTCTCATTTGGGCTTTTACTTAAAAGGAACGCTCCAGCAAACCATTGAGGAAAGTTAGTTGCCGAATTGCTTGATAAAAAACCGAATCGCACATCTTGGGCTATTTCTCCGGCTGTTCCGATGATCGTTTGTGGAGCTGCCGGAACGGTGTTGGTAAGGATACTGAAAACTATCAGAAGGCATAAAAGCTGACTGAGTAATTGTTGAAAACTTTTTCGCCCGGTGCGATGTTTTTGTTTCGTATTTACCTTTACTCGCGGCATAAAACCGGGTGCAATATTTTGTAAGACGCTTGTTCTATTTTTTCTGGACATTTATTTTCCTCAATTTTTGACTTTATTTGGTGATGCTTGTTGTTTGAAGGAAAATGATCGCTTCGGGTATTATTCCGTCTTCTTTTGCTATGCGACCTGACCGATGAAGGGCGTTATACTTTTTGCCGTTAATTGCAAAAACAAAAAACGCATCTTTCGGCTTCCTTAAACAAACCTCCAGCTTGTTTTGGAAACGAGATGCGTTAAGATGCAGATAGAAGTTAGGCATCTTTGGTGCAAATCGCGCCGATGATTTCTACAACGAGTCCGATGAGTAATTACCAGTTACTTTTCGGACTTTTCATTTTCAGATTCCTGTTTCGATTAAACTTCGGCTTGAATTTCTCTTGTTTTAATTATTTCTACTGATCGTAAAATACACTGAACATTCGGCTAAAAACCCAAGCTAAGAAAGTTACTCCTAATTATCTAACTTACTGCCGCCGGTTGTTTATTCCTTAAAAATTAAATTCTCTAAAACAATCGAGTGTCCACGTTGAGAAGCAAGAGCTGTCTGGTAAGGTAGGATTCGGAAAACTGAAATAAGATAACTTTATGAGCAACTTTAAAAATTAGTCAAGCCGAAAAGCAGTTGTTAATCAAGAGAAAAGATTGTGGTTAGAGGAGATTAGGACTTCTAAACAAAATTAAATCACTTGCTTTATCATTTTAGCTAATGTTTAGCGGTCATAAATACTTTTCTCTAAACCTTATTTTATTGTAAATAATCAACATTGTTGTTCCACTTATCGTAATGGTCGAGGCGGCAGACGGTATATTCTATTTCTATGGAAATACCTGAGACGAAGAAACAATCTTACCTGTCCAAAAAGAGTTCAAAAACGACCTTTTTGAAACAGATAATTCCACTTTCTAAAACATCTTGGCAAGAACATAAAACAGGTGTATTATCTCGGATAAAACAGGCAGACTGCCGAAAGCGAACGTGAAAAAAATTCAGAATATAATTCGGCTTTTGTCCGGTGTAATTTTGATAAGATAAATCTTTACAGTTGTTTAACAATCCGCATAAATTTTTTATGCGGAATTTAATTCGGTATAATACAAAATTAGGCGCGGAAAAACGCTATCTAAACGAAAACGGGGGATCAGAGAGTTTTAAGTTTCCTCTATCTCCGACCATTCAAACGCATAACTTTTAGGAGATAGCACATGGATAAAATTTTACTTTACTGGAGTGGGGGGAAAGATAGCACTATGGCATTTTATGAAGTTAACACAAACCCACGATATCGCGGATACTGCATCACTGATCTGTTAACCACATTGACTGAGGGTTACGATAGAATTAGTGGTCATGGAGTGCGTCGGTCTCTAGTGGAGCGTCAAGTTGCCTGCCTGGGGTTAAATCTCCATAAGACATATATCCCGAAGAGGGCAACGATGAGCGAATATGAATCTGTGATTGAGGAAGCGCTTCTCAAGTATCGAAGAGAGGGCACTAATGCCGTAGCGACCGGAGATATTTTTATTGAAAAACGAAGGATGGCTACTTTCAAAAAAATGAGGGTGAAGGGTTGCTTTCCGTTAATGTTGAAAAATTCGCGTGAACACGTCACGAGGTTTATAGATTTGGGCTTCAAAGCATATGTTGTTTGCGTTGACGCGGCAGCTCTCGACAAGTCATTCGCAGGAAGAATTATTGATCGGGACTTTCTCGATCAGCTTCCCACAGGCGTTGATCCCTGCGGTGAGAACGGAGAGTTTCACACTTTCGTTTTTGATGGACCGATGTTTAGGGAACGAGTAAAATGCAAGCTGGGTGAAGTAGTCACCAGGGAATCATTTTATTTTTGCGATTTATTGCTTGATGATTAACTTTAAAATCGAAAGGAGATGGAAGATGAGTACTTCTCAAATGAAAGTAGCGCAATTGGATAAGGTGCGGGAGAGCAGGATACGCGAGCTTGAGACGGAGTTGGGGGTTCAGGTTGTGGCATTACAGCCGGAAACACAACTGGCTCAGCTCTCGAACGAGCAGTCTCGGCGTTTGCAATCTATGGAAAGAGAACTGGGTGTGAGTCTGGTGGCTTATGAGTCGCCGGCACCACTCCAATTAGCCAGGTCATCGAAAGAGCAATTGAAGCGAATACGGGCGGTTGAAAAAGAGCTCGGATTTGTCTTAGTGGCTTATGAGCTTGCCCGACAAGAATCAAGTGATCAATATGTTGTGCAGGAGCAGATGGCGCGAGGAGCTAAGCTGTCGGAAGAGCAATTTAAGCGACTGCAAACGGTCGAAGAAGAATTGGGGTTGACCCTGATGGCTTATGATTCTACTCAGGCTGACACGGATGAATATTATCAACAGTAGTGTCATAAAACATTATCCCAAGTCATTCTTGAATCTATCCTTGTAAGAGTTTCATTTCAAATAGTGATAGACAAGGCTCGCTCGCTCCCGAAACCGTGCCTGACAGGTCGTGATACAAGTAGGTAAACAGACCAGTTAAGATGATGACAAATATTAGTGTTGGATTTCCTTGGGTTGTACCTATGAGAAGTGTCTAATTACGCGCAGTGGCTGAGAGATTTGCAAACAAGCGGGTCACGCGCCGAGATTCGTTTTCTCAACGCTTCAAAAGACTGCGAAAACGAAAACAACGATTCACTCGTCGTGCTGGTTCGCTACGGCAACACAAAGCTGCTGGTCACGGGCGCTGCCGAATGGGAAAGCGATTCTCGCTGCCAAGCCGCTATCCCTCGGATGCTGGCACGCTACGCGAGCGGCGATCTGATGGATATAGACATTTACAAAGTTGGTCATCACGGCTCTCGTAACGCAACTAACACGGCTTATTTGCGAGAGTTGACGCCCCGTATTTCCTTGATTTCAGCCGGGCATCATACTGATCGCAATGCTGACAATTTGCCTTTTACGGCTTTTCACTACGGACATCCGAGAAAAGATGCTGTTGACCAGATAATCGCTGCAACAACAGGTTCACGCCCAGCAAAACAAGGTTACGTGCTTGACCGTGTAAGAGGAAATCCCATTAACATAAATCTGACTAAGGCGATTTATTGCACCTGCTGGGACGGCGATATTGTCATTCCGACAAATTCTTCGGGAAGTTTATTGCCTGTTCAGGTGAGTAATTAAATCATCAAGATTTTTGCTAGAGAGGGGATAAAGTGTAGCTATTTTAACAAATTAATAACTGAAGCTTTGTTTCAAAATGAATTTATATCCAATTATGATGTGCTCAAAAAAGGCATACTAGCAATTATCAGCTTTGCCTTAAAAGTATTTGAGAGATGAATAATATTCGGTTTCAAGTCAGTTTTTAAGTGAACGGACGCACATTATTTACTTTATTCAAATTAATCTGAATATTGTTCAGCAACTTCTGACTTTTGAGGCAAAGCCGCAATTACTCGACGAGCGAATCCTGGAAAGGATTAACGGCGCGGCGGATATAGCACTTCCCTAAATCATTCGGTAAATCTTTGCAAGGCGTCGAAACTTACTTGAAAGCGCGGCTCATACGACTCGTAATCGGCGGTGTTGGACGTTTTTATAAGAAAGGAAGAGGAATGTCCTTCAACCAGAGAAAAGTCCGTGCCTGCATAGTCCAACTTGGGAGTTAAACTGCGTTCGATCGACGGAATGTTAAGTTTCCATCCCACTCCGGCAATGTCGTTGCCGGCACGCGATTCATAAACGAGTGCCAACTGGGGTTTTTGCCCGGCGACGCCCATTGGCACGGCGATTGGAACTTCGTAACGAACTGTGCCAGACGAGAAATCGGGCAGGAATCTAGGTTGCAGCGACGAATCTTTACTCCCAGCCAAACCGATTTCCGGCGAATATCCTCCGGGAGCATCTAGCATCGCATTCGACGAAGACACCATTCGGCTTACGTCAGCCGGAGTTATTCTCTCGCGCGGTTCAATTCCGTTTTCAATTTTTACATCGATAGGCTGAGAGTTTTTTTGTCCTGTTACAATGAAAACGAAGAGCGAGAGAGTTAAAAGGCTAATCCAAAGCCCTCTTTTTAAGAGCTTGCAACCATAGGAAAAAGATGATGTGCGCGGAAAGAAAATGTCGAATGACATAAGAAGTGCCTCCGTAAGAAAAGCAGTTTAAATATAATGATTATCGCTTTTATGTCTGTAATTTAACTAATGTTATAGTTAATAAGGCAAAAGGGATTGATACCTGCTCCTGACTACTATAATTTCACGCAAGTGTTTATAATGCTGAAAGAAGTAGATCGAAGGCAGAACAATCCGAGAAACAAAAACGATAATCAAACCCTTGCACTGGCAATATTTGTTCACTGAGCTTAGTCGAATGGCGCGCGCCTTGGAGTTTCTGCTCTGTAGTCGACAACCAATCTGGCAACGGATGGTCATTATAAAGTTGACCCTTTAGTCTCTCGGTCGTCTCTGCTGAGGACAGAGGTTGAATGGAAGGAATCGTTTTCTCTAACTCTCCAGTAGGAAAAACTATAGTCTTCACAGGAAAAGGTGTTTTACCAGTTACAGAGCCGACGAAATCCGTTGCCAATGGCGCATACACTTCGTATTTTCCACTGCAGAAAACGATTCCGCAAGTGTAATCAGAATTGCCTTTCTCCAACCCGAATGCCCGCTCCGCGATATTTGACCACCGCAAAACGTTTTGTTCGGTAAGCCGTATCATGTGTGGGATCGAGTGTACAAGTAACGAATCCTTTTTGCTTAAAGACACCGCGCACAAATCATTTGCGATATACTTGCCACCTCTCGCCACCATTTCCAATGCGCAAGTCGTCTTGCCGCTTTGTCTTTTACCAAGAAACAGCAAAGCTGTGCCGTCAATGACGACACCTGACGCATGGCAATCCCAACGACCGTATTTGCGAGCTTCTGTTCGCGCCGGATATTTGAGAATATGCTCACAATGAGAAATATCGGGCTGGCTCGCAAATACGCCATGGATGACTTTCGCAATGGAACAAAAAACCGTAAGTCCGGTAAACGGCATTTGATGCCGGACAATAACCTTTCCGGCTTGTCCGGTAAATCTCTCTTGCTCGAAATCCCCGCGCCAACGTCGAACTAAATCACGACTTTCCGGCTGTATTCGATCCAATTCAGCAAACACTGTTTCCAGAGTTTTTTCGCACGTCCAAAAAAATACTTGCCACTCTTCATTGGCGGCTCGCCGTTCCCAGACATGTTCGATTACCCAAGGTTCGAATATTTTAAGCACGAAGTTCGAGTTCGGACAGGTTTCTGAAAAAAGTTCAACGCATATTCCATTTACCGTAAATAAATAAGAAGGCAAAACTGCTGGTCGTTGCGAAACAACGAATTCGGCAAGTCTGTCGATGAACTCATACATAACGCTATTCGCTAGTGCGCGAAACAAATTGTTTTAGCCCGTCAGCGTAATGCAAAAATGGTATGCGAATGTTTTGGTAGTTACCGCCCCACTGAAAACTGCAGTCTTCGAGCTGATCCAACAACTCATAAAATCCCCAGAACAAGTTTTTTGAAACGTCCCGCATCATTTCGGGACTGAAGTGTTCAAGTTCCCAAGAATGTAACAAGAGCAACAACTTTTCCAAGGGAAACATTGCCAGCAGAAACCAAGAAACGACTTTGCTCAGATGCGAAACTTCATTTTCAAATGCGTCGCTATAGTAGGCAAGAACACCATCGATTTGGCACGTAAGTTGTCGAATAACGTCAAGATAACACTCATCGTAACTTAGAAGTTCGTTTAAGTTTTTGCGGTGTATAAAAGCTGCTTGGTATTCCAGAATGTCGCGGATTTTTTTCTCTTTCCCAGAATTCAGACGAACCCAGCAGCTATTTGACAAAGTTTGATGCCACTCGTCAAGCTCAGGTGGAGGACCGTTTTCGAACATAATTTTCTTGTAACCTTCACTCGCTTGCACATTCGGAGCATGGAACCAACGCATCATCGTAGAATGCACATAATCGTGCGATGAAATACTCATCAACAAGCGAAGATTCCTTATTATTGTCTGGCTTTGCTTGATTGTCATCGCTTCAAATAATTGACAAACACTGGGAGCGACTAGCAGGGACGGCTGAATAAGTTGCCAATGTTGTTCATGGGAATCAGAACGATACTGGATCCTAAAAGCGTAATAGGAGCTGAGTTGATTGAAAGGTAGTTGCGAAATAGACTCAAATCGGGTGGAAGTAAAAGAGTGTCCCTCATCTATAGCGAGAAATAATCGCGTGTTGACTCCTTTTATTTTGTGAGGACCCGTCCAAGGCGCCAAATAAAAATACGGCTTATGCGCGTAAAGAATTCGCTTACTAAATACATTAGCCAAGTGCAGAGAATAAATGTCAAATTCAAACCAGTTTCCCCAGGCAGTAAAAAGATTTAACTGGCTTATCAGCTCGCTTTTAAGAAGTTCTGGCACATCGAGGTAACTTACATTATAGGAATAATCAGATTGAATTGAGTGCATCCATTGGCTGATTTCTTCTTCGGATGCATTCTGACCGTGTAAGAAAACCGAGTATGATGTAAGCGGAGTCATCACATCGCGGTTTCTACTGCTGTGATGATGTTGGTTGCCGAATTTCGGAGAGAGCATTTTTTCCTCCTTAGCAGATTTAAGTATTCTGCATATATTTCCGTCGCTGGGTCGCCCGCCGTTGCTGAAGCCGAAGCTGAATAAACATGCAAACAGAATAATAAGGTCAAAGCAGATGCGTTACAATCCGCTTTTGCGAGAAACAAAGCATCTCTCCAAGAGGTGCCATTCGTCTCCCAGTAACGCACGAAGTTGGGCGCGTTTTTCACTTTGTTAGTGATTGAGTAAAGCCCGATCTTTTTTATCGGTTCTAACAATGTTTGAGTATAGGCAGTCAATGTTGGATTACCACATTTACATACCTCACCGTACATCCATTTAGGCTTAACAGGACCATTTATAAAATGTGTGTATCCCAAGAGCATCAGGAGAGAGAAAAATACGCTGACCTGACTACGTTCTTCGTGCTTGGTCGGCACTAACATTTCTTGTTGAACCTGGGATAGAAAAGACAAGATTGTTTTTTTTGGCAGCGGCAATGACCGCAACAACGCTACCAATTGTTTATGTTTGCTTTTCGAACCGAAAAGCAGCTTGGACTTTTCTATTTTCCTTCTTTCCCGAAACAGATAAAAATTGAGTTCAGGCTCTAACAAAAGCAAAGCAGGGAAACTCGCCGGCATGACCGAGAACTCGATATCCATCTCACCGTCTTCTGAAAACACGCGCTTTGGTGTTTTCGCACACCGCGACGTGGATTCAGATAGCCCAATGACATCGATGTCGGCACACAACGCCGATTCCGATACTACGCTGCTCCCGACTTGAACAATCAAGTGATATTCAGATACGTCTGAGCCGAGAATGCGGCTTAGCCTTTCTTTGACGCGAAGTTGAGATATTGTCTCATCCATTCCTTTTCGATTGGAACCATTGTGTAATCGAAAGTTTGCGGGTCAAGACCCTGCTCAATCGCTACCTTTTCTGCGGCTTTCTGAATTAGGTTCTCCATTTCAATATGATTTGGCACATCGAAATTTAAGTCCTTTAAGATGTGTGCAATTAACCTAGCGGAAGCATTTGGCATAATTATTACTCCTTTTGAATCGTTTTTTGAACATTTTAATTAGGCTGTTTTAACTGATTTCTTGTTTCCGATTACTTCTTCTTATTCACAGGATCAGTCTTCTGAGACAATTGTTTTTTTGCTGCAAGTTGTTGCTTCGACATGAGGTCAGCTTTTTGGGACAATTGTTTCTTCGCTTCAAGTTGCTGCTTCGACATGAGGTCAGCTTTTTGGGATAATTGTTTCTTCGCTTCAAGTTGCTGCTTTGATACAAGGTCAGCTTTTTGGGATAATTGTTTCTTCGCTTCAAGTTGCAACGAGACTATTTCTTCGTTCATATTTTCTCCTTGGGATTTAAATTAGGAACTTTGGCAATTACAAACTCTTTTTGTTCATCAGTAAGTCCAGAAAGAAGGATTTGCGGCTTCAATGCCTCAGGATCAAATACGCATCCTTCGGTGAGGCTTGGGTTGTCACCGTTTTGAATGCGACGCACTTGTTCTTCAAAGCCCGCCTGACAAAGCGTGGATAAAGGGCAAGTTTTACAAGGCGTTCTATCTCTGTTGGCAGGAAGATACATTCCCTCGCTTATGCAGTATTCTTCAAAGGCAAGTCCGTCATACAAGGTTGTAGGATTTACGTTGTATTTAAGTTCGGTTGTCATACGCAAATAAACTATCATACTAATCTTCAAATTAGTCAACAGTTATTCGCTTTTTCAGAGCAAAATTAACATTTATAAATCATATTTCTGTATCCAATATATTGGAAACAAGGGTTTTGTGAAAATTGACCTGAAACCATAAAATTGAGCCAGTTGGTTGGCAAGTTTCTTCCGATATTGAAAAATCAACTTTGGGAGAAACAGATGAAAAAGATTTACACCAATGAACAGATTGTCGGATTCGTTCGAGAAGCTGAAAAGACTGAAGTAACAATTGCCGAGTTTTGTCGGCAAAAGGGCTTTAACGAAGGCACATTTTACAAATGGAAAAAACGCTTCGGCGCGATGCAAGTTCAGGAAGTCAAGCGGCTGCGTGAACTCGAAGCGGAAAATGCCCGACTCAAACGTCTTTTGGCAGATCGGATGATTGAAATAGATGCGATGCAGGAGTTGCTGGCAAAAAAGTGGTGACGGTTGAACGAAAAAGAGAGGCGGTCGTTTTTCTGAAAACCAAAGAGGTTTCCGAACGACGCTCGTGCCAGCTAATTTTGTTGGCGCGTTCAACCTGTCAATATCGGACAGGCGTGAGCCGGATGAAGAATTTGAGAAGCAGATTAAAGAATCGGCGTTTGAGATAAACCTCACCAACCCAGTGGCGTTCGGGTCAGCCAGCAAAGTTGAAACATTCATTTTCAGAATCTACAACTTTCTCAATTCTTTTGCACCAAAAGTGCGGATGAACCCAAGATAACTTGCCAAAATCACCCGCTTGATTCAAAAGGGAATGGCAACGGAAAACGTCACCGAATCGGAGAGTTGCTTTTTCGAGGATGTGTTCGGCAATTTTCATGTCTGCGCTCTGGGAGCGGCGGTGGTTGGCAAGTTCGGTTCAGCCCGCAAAGCCTATGAATTAATTGAAGCCGAACGGGAAGTTCACGTTGAACTCGAAAGCAGGGAATTAGCCCTGCTGCCGGGTTATGTGGACATCGCCGCTAATCTTCTGGAGATAGATTTCGATCTGGCGGAGGCGATTGATAAAACGCATATGCTCGGCGCGTCGGCGACGGCTATTACCCAAAGACTCGGACAGGGAACTTTCCCGTATTAAAAGCCCAAGCGATAGATTTCTCTAT
>JACCVJ010000567.1 GCA_013698215.1 Tatlockia sp.
TAAAGAATTAACTGTACGGGTATAACTCTTGAGCAATAGGCTGAAGAAGTCTCTAATGGTATCCTTGAGCCAGTAAGTTATTGCCTGAAATCCCCGCAACTATGTCTTCTGTACAACACAATTCATCTGAGCAAACTATGTTGTCTCAACTTCGCTACGACGATCGCGGTTTAATTCCAGCTATTGTCCAAGACTATCTAGATGGCACGGTGCTAATGCTGGCATGGATGAATATTGAATCAGTACAAAAAACTCTAGATACTGGCGAGACATGGTTTTGGAGTCGTTCGCGGGAGGAACTATGGCATAAAGGCGCAACTTCTGGGCATATCCAAAAAGTAAAGAGTTTTCGTTACGATTGCGATCGCGATGCGTTACTTGTGGGAGTAGAACAAATTGGCGATATTGCCTGTCATACCGGGGAACGCAGTTGTTTTTACACAGATACAAATGGGGAAGTTGTCGCGCCTCCTGGAGATACATTATCGGAATTATTTAAAGTTATAGGCGATCGCCGCGACAACCCTACAGACAACTCTTACACTTGTCAGCTATTTGCTGATGGAGATAACAAAATATTAAAAAAGCTCGGTGAAGAAACTGTTGAATTAGTGATGGCTTGTAAAGATAATGAAAAAGATGCGATCGCATCAGAAGCGGCGGACTTGCTTTATCATACTCTCGTTGCTCTAGCTCACCATCAAGTTGATATCAAAGACGTTTACCGCAAATTGCAAGCTCGTCGGCGCTAAAGCAAAGTAATTCTAGGAGCGTACTACTTGCTATAAGTATGCTCCTATTGATTTAAAACGTAAACGTAGTGCGGAGTAAACCTACTACAGTCGTCTCATTGTTACTATTAGATTCTGGATTGAACAAGACAAATGCCCCAGGAGTCACGCTGAGATTGTTGTTGACCCTAAAGCGATAGTAACCCTCTAAATGGTAAGGAACGGCTCTTGCTTCTCCTGGTAACTCTGTCACGGCATCACCACTAGCACTAGAGCGATACAACGGCTGTCCAAACAGCAGCCCCGCATTGTTTCCCTCTGCAAACAAATCTCTAAAATGCAACCCTACCATCCAACTTGTAAAAGTAGTGCCAGCGTCTACAGCCCCCGAAGCTGCATCAACAAAAATTGCCGCTCCGTAGCCGGAAATCGCCACCTTGGGAGCAAATCGCCAGGTTAAAGTACCGCCTACAGAATTGAGTTTGACTGGTGTCCCGGCAGAAAGCCCGCCCAAAGCGCCAATATCTGCGTTTACTAACCCCGTGCCTAAGATGTTGATTTCATGATAGCTATTGGCATAATTAAATCCAATATCTATGCTCTTGCTAGGTCTAATTGTCAATTGTGCCGCCGCTACCGTACTACCGCTAAATAATCCCGCTCCCAACGGCGTACCAGAAACCCCCGGAAGTACATCGGGCGCTTTGCCTGGAATTGCGGCATTAACGCTAGCATACAAAGCCGTCAAATTGATCGCATCAGAAATATTCCAGATGAAGCCACCCGCCGAAGCTAAACCAGAACCCGAAGTACCTCCCGATACGCGCACTACAGGGTTGTAGCCTGCAAATCGAGAAATCGCTTCTTGTCCCTCACTAGCAAAAGGAGTAATTGCGGGAAAAGCATCAGTGGTTTCGGCGGCTGTTCCCGCAAACAAAGTTACCCTACTAGCAACGGGAAAGACATACAGTAATTTGTACAAAGAAAAACTATTAGAACCAATGGCAGACAAGTTTTGCAGATTAACCCCAGGAAATTGCGGTTCAAAGCTCAGTTTGGCGCTGCTACTACTCAATCCTAATCCATCGGCTAACCCCAAAGCACCGCCAATACTGTTGTCGCCGCCTTGGAAGTTATAAGCTTGTAAGCCTGTAATCAAAGCATCTTTGCCTGTAAAGCTGCTAGTGAAATTTAAGCGCGCGCGATTGACTAAAATAATATTGGGGTCATCGTCCGTAGCTCCCCCTGTAGCACCAACAGCCGCTACAATTACTTCTCCGCTCAACTTGGTAGTAGTAGAAAACTGATTGGCTTCTAGTTCTGCCGTTGCCACTTCTAAAGAATCTACGCGCCCCCGTAATACGGCTAACTCGGTAGCAAATTCTGTTTGCAGTCTGTCAATAGTTGCTAAATCTTCTTTCTTTGCTAAGTCACTAGTGGCAGTGGCGATCAATTCGTTCACCCGATCTAAACAGGCATTTAAGCCCGCCGCAAATTCATAACGAGTTAGCGCTCGATTACCCCGGTAAGTACCGTCTGGATAGCCAGCAATACAGCCGTAACGCTCAACTAAAGATTGCAGCGCTTGAAATGCCCAATCCGTTGGCTGTACATCTGATAATTGAGATACCGATGTTACTTGCTCTATTGATTGAGATAGTAAGATTGGTTCGTTTTTATCCGTAATAAATTCTTTGTCTATATTTGCAGTATTAGTTTGAGCGCGATCGCTTTGACTGTTTGCTTGTTTTGATATCGTTAAATTATTAGCCTTAACAGGGGTTATTGCCCACGATCCTAATCCACCAAACAGTAGGCACCATAAAGCTAATTTGCTCGAATAAATCAGCAAATTACTATTCATAAGTTATTCCTCACACATCTAGTACTTTGACTGCTAGGTAAAACCCCTAGCAACCTTCATTTATCTAATTTTCTAAACGCATTACTTTTGTGGATACGCTGTAATAAAGTGACAAAATTCTACATATTGAAGCTTTATCACTGGTTAAATCAATTTTAATAATCTTCCGGTTATTTGTAAAATCACTTATTGTTTTGCATACTATTTGAATAATAAATACCTAAGTAATACAGTGTATGCTCTACGGTTGAGAAATAAAGTCTTGCTAGTGCTTGCGAGCTAATATTTGACCTAAATAACACAAAATCAAAATCAATACACTTACGCTTAAAGCTAAACCCAACCAGAAATTATCGGCAAATACTGGAGTTTGATCTAATGCCCAACCACCCAGAGGCGGCCCAACAAAATAGCCTGCGGCCCAGCATAAAGAACTAATAGAAAAATACACCCCTAATTGTGATTTGGGCGCTAATTCGGTAATTAAAGCGGAAGCCGAGGGAGTATAAGAAACGATCGCGATCGCAAATACACTTAATGCCGCCATTGCCCACCATAATTGATGGTCTGTGGCAACTCCTGTTACCCACATTAAACAAAATCCCATTGCCCACATTACAGCCGAGAAAATCAGCGATTGGGGATGAGTAAAACGCTTTAAACCACGAACTACAGGTAATTGAGTAAATATAGCGATCGCCAAATGCCAGCCAAAAATTACACTAATTGTGCCTTCAGTAAATTCTGCTCCCGATGCGTTTAAAGCAACAAAATTCTTTAAATATAAGGGTAAAGTGCTTTGCA
>JACCVJ010000582.1 GCA_013698215.1 Tatlockia sp.
GGCATAATTGGTGTACCAGCATCCCAAATACTGGGCCCATAGCGATAAACAAAGGCAAAAGCCGTAGAAACGATCGCTAAAGCTAAGGGCCAGCGCAGCAATTGCCAAACCACTAGCAAAGCAACAAAACCACTCTCCCGGACAAAAAAGTTCAGCAACCAGTCGCTAATGAAAATCAAAAAAGAAGCTAATACCAGTAACCCAATTGTGCCGATAGTCAAGCCAATAGAGATAAGTTTAGCTTTCCAAAAAGGACGAACTTGTTTAGAGGGTATTTGATGAATTTGGTCTAAGGCATTCATAGCCGCACTTAATGCCCCACTAGCTGCCCAAATTGCCACAATAAAACTGAGAGAAAATAAGCCCCTGTTTTTGGTTTGGGTAATTTGTTTGGCAAAGTCCCGAATTAATACTAACGCTTCATCAGGAGCAACTTTACTAATTTCCACTGCTAAACCAGTAAAAAATGATTGCAAAGATTCTTCAAATAAACTGATCGCTGTCAGTATAGCCAAAATAGCCGGAAACAACGACAGCATAGCATTGTAAGCAATTTCTGAAGATAATCCTAACAGCCGTCGTTCGCCCACACGAGCAATAGTTTTTTTGATTGTAGCCCAACGCAAATATTGAAAAAACCTAACAAAACGAGTTGCGAACATAGAAAGAGTAGAAGGCGTACCAAAGAGAAATTAGATATTTTTACCAGTAGAAATACTTTGCAATAACTGCTCGATTTGCTGAGATTTTCGCTCGTTGCGTTGAGACTTATACAAATCTTGGGCTTTTTGTAGAGATAATGTGGCAGATTCTACCTTTTCTAACTTCATTAAAGCCATTGCTAATCTTACTTGCGCCTCAGCATTTTTAGGAGCGCGAGAAATCAGCGTCGTAAATTGAGTCACTGCTTCTTCTAGTTTATTTTGCCCTGTTAACGATTCTCCCAGCAGCAAACGCGCAACATCGTTACTGGGATGCCTAGAAAGCACTTTGATAAAAACCGACTCTGCACTCTTATAGTCTTTTTCTTGGTACAACTTAACACCGCGATCGTACAGGGATGACATAGTTATCCCTTCCCACACAAAAAAAGCTAGAGTAATTAAGCTTGCAGCAACGACAACCGCCGCAATTAGATGAGTTTGTCCAGAGGTTTCGACCATTTGTAGCTCTCCATTACTTATACAAAGAGTAACCTTAACAGAGGTTCACCAACCTATCGCTCGATTGTTGCTTTTCGCCGCAGTCTAATTTTTTAACCAAAATAAAAGTCCACCATGATGCAGATACACTGTCTCCGTTCAGCTTCTAGATTAGGCAGTAGTAGAGCAACGCCAAGTGGTAATTTTTTATGTCTGATAGTCCTAGGTTAGATGAACAAGCGATCGCCCAAGCCGCCCAATTAGGCTTGTCTAGTCAGTTAAATTCCGCAGAAAAACTTGATGTAGATATTCGCACCGACTTACTTAAGGTTATTCAAGGACAAGCCGATTCTATAAACATATCTGGACAAGGCTTAGTGCTGCAAGCAGACATCCGGGTTCAAGAAATGGAGTTGCACATAGATAAAGTGGCAATTGACCCCCTGAGCGCTTTATTTGGGCAAATAGAACTAACTCATCCGGTAGATGCGATCGCCAAATTTGTTGTCACCCAAGAGGATCTAAACCACACTCTAAGCTCAGACTACTTTAAAAAGCAGATGCCAAAGCTAGAACTTGATGTAGACGGGCAAATCGTAACTATGGCGATGCACCAAATAGAGTTATTGTTACCCAGTGAGGGCAAAATAGCAGTCAATGGCAGCGCTTTATTAACGGAAATGGGTACGACTAGGTTACTGGGGTTTAATGCCGTAATTCGTCCGGGTACTGGCAATATGCCTGTATTAATTGAAAGTTTTTTGTGTCAAAATGGGCAAAATATTTCTCTTGAACTAGCAGTAGCCTTGTTAGAAAAGATGAAACAGCTAACCCAATTGCCTTTTATTGAACTAGAAAAAATGGCAATCCGCATCAAAGACTTAGAAGTACACCCAGGTAAATTAACTCTTTACACCGAAGCTCATGTGAGCGAAATCCCGCACACTTAAGCTTTGATACGCGATCGCCCTTGGCGCTACCCCTTGGGTAATCGCACTTTATAACTGCAAAGGGATTGTATCTTGGATAACTTTTTTCTAAAATCGGTGAATAGAAATCTGGAGCCAAGGCTTTATGCAATCGTATGATGTGGTGATTATTGGAGCAGGACATAATGGTTTAGTCTGTGCTGCCTATTTACTTAAAGCTGGGTATAGCGTTTTATTATTAGAAAAGCGTTCTGTTCCAGGTGGAGCCGCAACTACTGAAGAATCGTTGCCTAAAGAAGCGCCGGGATTTAAGTTTAATCTGTGTGCGATCGATCATGAATTTATCCACCTAGGGCCAGTAGTGCAAGAACTAGAACTAGGAAAGTACGGGTTAGAGTATTTAGAATGCGATCCGGTAGTATTTTGTCCCCATCCTGACGGTAAATACTTTTTGGGGCATAAGTCTTTAGAAAAAACTTGCGCGGAAATTGCTAGATATAGCGATCGCGATGCTAAAAAGTACCAAGAATATACAGAATTTTGGCAACGGGTGCTAGGGGCAATGATTCCCATGTTCAACGCTCCGCCTAAGTCTATTATTGATATTGCTGGCAATTATGACATCAAAAAGCTAAAAGATTTATTTTCTGTTATTGGTTCGCCGTTTAAAACCCTAGACTTTATTCGGACTATGCTTAGTAGTGGCGAAGATGTCCTTAATGAGTGGTTTGATAGCGAGTTTCTCAAAGCACCTTTAGCCCGATTATGCGCCGAACTTGGTGCGCCGCCTTCTCAAAAAACTAACGCTGTGGGGGCGATTATGATGGCAATGCGGCACGATCCGGGAATGTCAAGACCTCGTGGTGGTACGGGGGCGCTAGTACAAGCTTTATTGAAGTTGGTTAAAAGCAAAGGTGGGGTAGTTCTGACTGACCAGCACGTAGAAAAAGTATTAATCGATAACGGTCGGGCGGTAGGAGTAAGAGTAGCCGGAGGGGTTGAGTACCGCGCCAATAAAGGGGTAATTTCAAATATTGATGCTCAAAGGGTATTTTTGCACCTTATAGATGAGAGTGACGTTAATAGCGCCGATCCAAACCTGCGGGAAAGATTAGATCGCCGCATCGTCAACAATAACGAAACTATCCTCAAAATAGATTTGGCTTTAGATAAACCACTCAATTTTGAACATCATAACCACGATGATAGCTATTTAATTGGTTCGGTACTAATAGCCGATTCGGTTACTCACGTAGAACAAGCTCATAGTAAGTGTATTTTGGGTGAAATTCCCGATTCTGACCCTTCTATGTATTTAGTAGTTCCTACAATGCTTGACCCTTCAATGGCTCCGGAAGGTAAACACACAGCTTGGATTGAATTTTTTGCCCCTTATCAAATTGCTGGCGCTCAAGGTACGGGTTTAAAGGGTACGGGTTGGACGGATGAGCTAAAAAATAAAGTAGCTGACCGAGTAATTGACAAGTTAGCCGACTATTCCCCCAATGTTAAAGACTCCATTATCGCCCGTCGGGTGGAAAGTCCCGCCGAACTTGGGGAACGTTTGGGAGCGCATAAAGGTAATTACTATCACATTGACATGACTCTCGACCAGATGATATTTTTCCGCCCTTTACCGGAACTTGCCAATTACAAAACACCGATTGAGGGATTGTTTCTTACAGGCGCAGGGACGCATCCGGGTGGTTCTATTTCGGGAATGCCTGGGCGCAATTGTGCGAGAATTTTCTTGCACGACCAACAACCCATCGCGCAGAAGTTTAAAGAAGCAAGAGACTCAATAAAATCAACGGTGGAATCAGTGTTTAAAGGAAGTTAAAAGCTAAAAAGGATGCGATCGCATTTTTCCTACAAACTATTCGTATCAACGTTGTACTGAAATGCGATCGTCATCATTCCGTCACTAATTTAACCTTTGATATGATCCTAAGTGCATATCCCCCTTAACTACTTCCCTCCTAAACCATCGTGTCTTTTAGGATCTTTCTTTTCTTTTTTAGAATCTTCAGCCTGCGCTTTTGGCTTTTTGGTTTCTTTGTTGCCTTTCTTCTCTTTAGACATTCCACTTCCCCAATAGAGATTCCCTTCATCTTGGCACGAACTTTCATTAATCGGCAAACGAAGGCATAGACAGCCGCAAATTACACAATTTTTTAACCCTAGGGAATACGTGCAGTTTGCGCCGCAGGTAAATTAGATAAAACTTCTAAAAGCTTTGACGTAAAGTCTGCGCCAATTTTAAAGTAGGTAACTTTAGCCGGAGGAGAATCTACATTAGCTGTGACTAAAAGCAAGTGATGGCAACTATTAGAGATCATTAAAATTACTCCCCTATGTTCGCCACCACCCCTAAAATCTGTCCGTAAGCCCACGATGGCAAGGTTTTTAGCTTAAAAGCATAACCAACTTCAAAACAACTGCCAGAATCCGCATCAGTGCCATCTAAAATTACCAGTACCATACTGGCGGCATCTAAACCCCGAATACAAATATTAAATAGTTCCAGGGTCTGTAGTTCCCGCACATTGCTGCTGTGGCAAATAAACGGAGTAACCCGCCGCCGTTAATTGGTCAGCCAAGCTTTGATTAAAGGCTACCTCTGCTTGGGTAAACAAGGGAGCCGCTAAATAAATCAATGATGTCATTACCAAACTCCAAAATTAGTACATTTAGAAACGGCGATCGCCCAATTTTTATTGCATGATGGAAACTTAAATATAAGTATTTTTATCGTCAGACAAAATTTTCGAGGAGTTTAGACTAATTGTTTACTTATTTGGATGCGAATTCTGTTAAAAGCTCTAATCCCAATCAAGCTAATATTTTCGATGGTTGGTCTTTAGAGGGGCGAGATCCGGCGGTAATTGCAGCGCTGCTACCCTTGGGCGAATGGCTGTATCGTCATTATTTTACAGTAACAACCGATGGCTGGCATCACTTACCCACTGACGGAAGTATGCTAATTGTTGGTTCTCACAACGGCGGTTTACTCGTTCCAGATACGCTGATGTTTATGGTGGACTGGTTTCGCAACTTTGGCACTAAGCGCCCCGTTTACGGACTAATGCACCCGAATGTTTGGATGCTACCAATATATTCGCCGCTAACTGTAAAGCTTGGGGCAGTAATGGCGCATCCAAAAATGGCCCGCGCGGCTCTAAGGCAAGGGGCGGCGGTTTTGGTTTATCCTGGGGGAGCGCAGGATTTATGGAGATTGCATAAAGAGCGGCATTCTATACATTTTGCTGGGCGTAAAGGATTTATCAAGTTAGCGCTGCGAGAGAAAGTACCTATTATCCCAGCAATTTCTAAGGGCGCTCACGATACGTTAATTGTCTTAGCCGACTACTACAAAGAACTCAAACAACTCCACGATTGGGGTATGCCCTGGCCCTTTGGTTTCGATCCGATGGTATTTCCGATTTATTTAGGGCTACCTTGGGGGTTAGCAATTGGCCCATTGCCTAATATTCCCCTCCCAGTGCCAATTCATACTCGAATATGTGCGCCCATTGAGTTTGAGCGCTACGGACGGGCCGCAGCCCTTGACCGTGATTATGTCGATGCTTGCTATGAAAAAGTTTGTACCCAGATGCAAGGAGAGTTAGATACTTTAGTTGCAGAGCAGAAACGATAAAATAAGAAATCGGCAACAAATAGTAATTATTGGCAGCTAAACCCTATGAGCGTTGAAAATAAAGATTTTGAAATTGCAAAAAAAGAAACCGAATGGCAAGAAACTTTAACCCCCGAACAATTTAAAGTGTTGCGTAAGCATGGTACAGAACGCGCTCATACAAGCAAACTCGACAAGCAATATAGTAATGGAACCTATGCTTGTGCTGGCTGTGGCTTGCCGCTTTTTACCTCGGAAACTAAGTTTAATAGCGGTACGGGCTGGCCAAGCTTCTTTGCGCCCATTGAGGGAGCAGTTGGTACAACGGTAGACAAAGCCTTATTTATGACCAGGACAGAAGTACATTGCGCTCGTTGTGGAGGGCATTTGGGTCATGTGTTTAATGATGGGCCAAAACCCACAGGCGATCGCTACTGTATGAATGGTGTTTCACTTCAATTTATTGCCGACTAAGTTATCTCTTTGCGAAAACTCCAGCTAAAATTATGTGGCTTGTAACAATTAACTGTTCAACGGATGCCTGGAAACAATGTAGTGCAGCCTTTCTGGCGCTGGTAGATAAGTATGAAGGCACTTGCGAATCTTCCCAAAAAACCGCCGATGACCAGCGTTTGATGGCATACAAAATTGAAGATGTTAGCGATGCTGAGGCTTTGACTGAGGAGTGCCAAAATTTGGCAGGCTTTACAGCCCAGTTGGCATCGCTATAGTGGACTTGCTTTACAGGATTAACAGAGTAGAATCAATCAGGAGAAAGACCTTTGCTAGACGAACAAGCTAAAAAAACCATGCTGCGGAAGATTCCTCACGGACTCTATATTTGTGGGGTCAAAGATGGGGAAGAAGTTAACGGATTTACGAGTAGTTGGTTAATGCAAGCTTCTTTTAAGCCACCATTACTGGTAAATTGCGTCAAACAAGATTCTAAATCTCACTTCATGATTAAAAATAGTGGCGTATTTGCGATTAGCTTCCTAGATTCAGCACAAAAAGATGTAGCGCAAAAATTCTTTCAACCCCAGCGCCGAGTTGAAAATAAATTTGATGATGTAGAGTTTTATCTAGGTGAAACTGGCTGCCCGATTATTTCCGACTCTCTAGGTTACGTTGAGTGTAAAGTTGTAGGTGCTGTAGAACAGGGCGATCATACCGTTTATGTTGGTGAAGTTATTGCGGCAGGCGTTCATCGTGAAGGCGAACCATTAAGGCTAGAAACTACTGGCTGGCAATACGGCGGTTAAGAATATTGCTTTAGAGGTGGCGGGTATAGCAATATTCCCGTCAGCCTCAAACTTGAAATAATACTATAGCCAAGGTTCCCTAAGAAGGAGTGTTGTTTAAAACTTTTTGGAGAGTATCTAATAATTCTTTCGCCGTGTAGGGCTTGGGTAAAAAGGCTTTAACACTAGCGCCAACTTCCTCGGCTTGGTGACTATTAGTAGCAAGACCGCTAGTGGCAATTATTCTAACTTGAGGATTTAGTTCTTGCAAAGTCCGAATGGCAGTTAAACCATCCATTGACGGCATCATAATATCCATCA
>JACCVJ010000585.1 GCA_013698215.1 Tatlockia sp.
TGCCCAAAGGATGCACTTCACGTAGCAATGCTGGGGCAAGCATGGTGTTTGAGTCTCGCTCGTAACGCTTAACCTCATAATCAAGCCCAAGTTCCTCTAATAGCCAGAGAATGCGCTGAGAACGAGAGTTGTTTAAATGGTGTACGACAATCATATAGTGATTTTTAGATTGTAGATTTGGTAAAGAAATGCGATCGCTGTTTATTAGCTAATTACAATTGCCCTGGGGTTGACTTCCAAAATTAGGCGATCGCCATAATGTATTTGAGGAATCAACGAGCTTACTATTACTTCCACAATTGCCGGATCTTGAAAGTGACCAATTTTTGTTTCAGGATGAGGATAGTAAACTAATCCCCAGTAGGTAATCTCTTGAAAGATAACTCTACATGGTGAAAAGGAAAAGTTCTCAGAGGGGTATTCCTGATGCCACTGGATGTTTTTAAATGTATATTCCGGCTGCTTGATAGTGAAACTTCTAGGACTAATCGATATATTTAATGTGCCGGGGAAAAAAGCGCTCAGGTCAAGTCCCAATTTTTGAAAAAAAGGGGTCTGCATTTCTATAGTCCCTCTAAGATAAGGGCTATTTTTTGCCAGCCCTGACGCTACTTGATGCCCTCGTGCGATAATCCCCTCAACAGCCTGCCATTTTTGCATACTCTAGGCGCACCGCCAGTATTTTTAATTCGCCTTTTGATGCCTAACTTCAATTACTGTATGGACGTTACCGCGTGGGGAATAATCGCCTTTAATATAGACTTCCAATGGATCGCAAGCGACTACAAAGTCATCTAAAATTTGGTTAATTGATTCTTCGTGAGAAATATAGCGATCGCGGTAACTATTGATATACAGTTTAATTGCCTTTAATTCCACAACTAAGCGATCGGGAACGTAGGTAATGTAGATAGTTGCAAAGTCAGGGTAGCCAGAAAACGGACACTTACAGGTAAATTCTGGTAAGGTGACGTGAATATCGTACCTGCGCCCTATACGCGGATTGGGAAAGGTAATTAGTTCGCCTTTAGCAATCTCGCGTTCGCCATACTTCATTTCTACCGTAGGCGGTTGGGCTTCTACACTTTGTTGCTCAGATAAAGAGTCATTAGTCATCGGCTTAATTGCTACTCTGCCAATCTGGACAATTGCTATCTTCCCAGCCGTAAGGGTGCATTCCACACACTAACAAGTTACCGTTGTAAACTTGTCCGTGATATTGAGAGCAACCTTTGCAAGCAGGATGCCTAGTATCTGTAGGTTCCACTAAATGAGGAAAAGGCTGTTCCAAATCGTTCATCACGTCTTCAAGATCGCTGTAGACATCAAATAGTGGCTCTGCCCAATCTTGCAAATACAAATCGAACTCTACCGCAATTGTATTTTGCAGTTGTGAGGCAATTGTTTCTGACACTTCAAAAAATGAGTCTACTATTTCTGTAACTCCGACAAAGAAATGCTCTACTTCATCGGTGACATCTTCAATAATTCCTAAAAAGTCTTTCTGCCAGTTTTCCATACGCTTTTAAGCGTTTTAAGCTATAAAAAGTTTTACTTGCGGCGATCGCCCTATTCTATGTATAGCGAATGCTTACAAGTTAAGGTTTTAAATTCAATTTACTTTACTTATCGCGCTTGAGATTTTTTAGTTCTTCTTGCAGCCCTAATACTTGCTGACGCAGATTGTCTACATCTTTAGCTTTTTCTGGAGTGGTGGTGCTTTCGTCGTCAGAAATAATTTCTATTCGGCGCGGTTCGGTGGGGGTGCTGGTTGGTTCAGCGTTGGGCGTTTGGGCAGCTTGTTGAGCTTTCTGCATCATATCTTCAACAAACTTTTTGGCTTCTTCGGTGTTCATTTCGCCACGAGAAACCATATCGTCGGCTAATTTTTGGGCTTGCGCTCTGATTCCCCCGGCTTTTTCGCCAGCGTAGGAAGCTAGACCAACGCCGAGATAAAAAGCTTTTTGTACAATATCTCCAAAACCAGGCATGGCGGTTTTTGCTCTCATTAAAACTAGGGAACCCGGAGACCACGCCTACCACAAGCATCCCGTATTGCTGCTACCTTCCGGTTCTGACAAGATTTGGGCGTTGCGATCGCATGGATCCAGGTCTAAATTTAATATAGCATTTTTAGCGCCAGTAGCAATTTTTGTTGTCTATTTCCTTTAATTTGGGCGCTGAACGATTTTTTCCCACAACCGTCGCCGCGTGTTTGATTCAATCCCAAACAAACGAACGTAATCATCCTCATGTTCTGTTAAGCAAGATTCTAAAGCAATAATTGCCTCCGACTCTCCCACCACTACAGAACCGTAATTTTGCCATGAATTAGTCTTAAATCGGCGTTTATCGACAAATTCAATCCCAATATTATGACCTTGGGCTAAATCTGTCCGCATCCGTTCGAGGGTTTCTAAGCCGATGCGGGTTGAAAGAACGTCGTTATGACGGCTAGGATCAACGTGAGTATTATAGTTAGCGGGTTGGGTTGGGTAGGCAAATCGATTCGGATTAAAAGTTGAATCCGATGTAGGGGTTTGGGAGTAATCGCTAATATTAGTCCGATCGGGTGCCATCGATGGTTTGGATTCCGGGCGATCGCTCTTTATTGACGTGGAAATTCTGTCTTGGAGTACTTGATTGTATTCTCTAACCAAGCCAGAGTTTTCTACTCTTTGCTGTTCTTGTACCATCAAGTTGCCGTATTCCATCAGGCGTGGTAGCTGGAAATTGGGTTTAGCAAAAGTAGGTGCGCCTTCAGTGCTATTAACTACGCGCAAAGATACCTTTTCAAACCCCGTACTGTGAATAAATGAGCGAATTTGCTCGTCATAAATGCGCGATCGCAAAGCACTAAAAAAGTCTATAGGCTGGTTGATATAAGTATCAACAAGTTTTTCAATATCGCTTTTTGGCAATCCATCGGGTGCAAATATCCCGCTCACAATCCCCACTTTGTCATCGCGGTTGGGTTCCCAGAAGAACTTTTCCATCCGTCCATCCCGAATCAAGGGGGCGTACAAAGTCGAAAAATCATTTCCCGTGACAATAATTGGGATGCGTTGGAGAGGGGTAGAATCGTAAGAACCTGGCAACTGTACGTCGGTAGGATTATCGGCAATATTCATCAATGTGCCATTAACTAACTGCGTATTGACCGTATATTGAGTACCACGATCAAATCTTCCCGCCCCCGCGTCCAAGTCATTAATCATCAACACGCACATTTTGCCGCGTACCTTGCTTAATTCGGAGGCTTCACGGTAGCGTAAACGCACTAATCGTCCCGGATCTCCCGCATCAGGACTTTCTAGTTCTCCGGCGGACATATGAATCGCTTCAATTCCCATGCGTTCAAATACTAATTCGCATTGAAAGGATTTGCCTTCGCCTTTGCGCCCATGAATGCCCAAAATCAGCGGTACGCGCACGCCCGGTAACTCCAAAAAGTTCTTAGTAATGTGAACCGCAAGTTTATCTAGAAAGTTAGGAGAAATGTAGTAGCTCATAATTGTTGTTGAATAGTGCCGCTAATTTATATTTACTTTTTACACAGTAAATAAGAGAGGCAGACAAGTCTACCTCTCCTAGGGTATGAAACGATAACTTAAACTATCGCTTCAGGTTTATTTGAAACACAAAACGTTGCGCTCTAGCGAGGCTTATGAACGATAAAGCTGAGAATTTGGCACTGCTTAATGTTATCAAAACCAACTACGCGGATGTAGCAGTTGGCATAATCAGAACGACAAGCGCGAACTTCGCTCAACACTTCTTCAGGAGTTCTAGCACTGAATAAAGGCAACTTCCACATTGTCCAATACAATTCTGTTGGGTTGGAAGTTTCGTTAAATTCAATGGCGGGGAAATAACCCTCACTCAAAATGTACTGAATCTGTTTAGTAATCTGAGCGTCAGATAAAGGGGGCAAATAAGACAGGGTTTCGTAGCGACGCTCTTTTGGTAGAGTTTGCATGAGTTAAAAAATGTTGGGATAAGGGGACAAATCGTTTTTCCCTTCTTTGTCAAGAAGGAGATTGTTTCTGGGGATAACACCAACTAGCAAGCGTATATTAAAGGCGATCGCCGCCGATAAAAGTCTTAACTAGATTGGCTATCCGGTTGAGGTTCGGTAACAGTAGGAGTTTGCGTCAGGCTGGAGCTTGATACATCTAATTGCGTGATCCGCTCTAGCTGCTGGCGGCGATGTTCCATATTAGCCTCGGCTATCCCTGTACAAACCATCTCTGGCAAAAAGTCCGTTACTTCTTGCGCTAAGTGTTCTCTCACAGTCAATATTCGCAAAGCCAAAGCTTGTTTTTCTTGAAACAACGCTTGAATGTATGCTTCTCCATCTTGGATTTTTTCTTTTGAGGAGAAGTGATGCAACCAAAACCCCAATGGCGGATCGGTTTCATTCAATTGAGCCATTACTACTCTTACTGCTTGATAAGTCAAATAGCTTTGTAGTGTTTTAGCTGTATCTTTCGCAATTTGTTTGAGATCCATACCAGCGCCCCAGCCCTAAATGTGA
>JACCVJ010000658.1 GCA_013698215.1 Tatlockia sp.
GACGAATTTTATAAAAGCGAAGATAACGGCAATATTGACTTTAAAACAGCAATGGGAAGAATCCACGCCGTACTACCAGACGGTACGGTGGTTAAAAACGTTGAGGTTTTTCGCCGTGTCTACGAAGTTTTGGGGATGGGGTGGATTTACGCTATAACCAAGCTACCGATATTTGGATTTGTTGCAGATACTCTGTATAGTATCTGGGCATCTTGGCGGCTAAAACTGACTGGAAGACCAGATTTAGCTACCATTGAACGCGATCGCACCCAAAAGCTTGAATGTAACTTAGAAGGACGCTGTAAAGTTGAATAACTATCCCGATGCTAGGCAATACGCGCCAGCAACCGAACGTAACCGCGAGGCAATTTTAGAGGTACTTTTAGAAGTTTTACCCCCTACAGGTACAGTTTTAGAAGTTTCTAGCGGTACAGGAGAACACGCGGTATTTTTTGCACCTCGTCTTACTCCTCGCCATTGGCTACCAACAGATCCCAATCCTTTAGCGATCGCTAGTATTAATGCTTGGAGAAGTTACACTAAGGCTGAAAACTTATATCCACCAATTGTTTTAGATGCTTGTCAGCCAAATTGGGAATTAGGAGACGTTGAACCAATTAGAGCGATCGTCAACATTAACATGATTCACATTGCCCCTTGGGAGGCTTGTTTAGGCTTGATGGATGGTGCAAAACAGATTTTACCACCCGGTGGTATTTTGTATCTCTACGGCCCTTTTAAGCGCGGCGGAAAGCATACTTCGCCTAGTAATATTGCTTTTGACGAAAGCTTGCGGGAGCAAAACCCCGATTGGGGTGTCAGAGATTTAGATAAAGTAGTCGCTGTTGCCAAATCTCAACAACTTAATTTAGTCAAAACCGTTGCTATGCCTGCAAACAACCTTTCTGTTATCTTTCAATTAAAGACATTGATAGAGTAAGAGTTGTTTATCTTAAATTAAGATAAGCGATTTTTCAATTTGGCTCATAGGCACGGGAGACATTTCAATGAAGCGCAAACCTACACATCTAATTACTTTCCTGTTGTCTTTGAGCATACTATCGTCATTGTCACCTGTTTTAGCGCAACAAACCCCGCCTCAAAGCTCGGTAACGCAAACAGAAGCGAGCCGGGAATTTAATCGCACTGTCACCCTGTTTAATGTACTCCTGGGTGTTTTGATATTGATGCTAGTAATTGCGATCGCAACTTTATTTGCAACCCGGCGCAAAGTAGTTAAACAATTAGCTGAAGTAATTAAAACCAATCTCCACGATTTAGAAGCCTTAGAAACAAAACTTGCTGAAGCGAATAAGCTAGTTGAAAGTACCATGATTTCCGCTCAAAATACCGCCGACGAGCTAAATACTGACGCGGAAGACTTACATCAAGAAATAGCGACACAAAAAGACCAGTTATCTAAGCATCAAGCAGAACTTACACGCTCAAAACAACAGCTATTAACAGATTTAGAGACGCAAATAAATAGAGCAAAGCATACTTTAGAACAATCAGAAACAGTCTTTGCAGAACTTTTGCAGGAATTACAAAACGACGCGCAAAAACAACATTTTTTGATTCTTAAAGATTTGACTCAATTAAAGTCAGAACTTCCCCAAGAATTAACGGTGCTTCAGCAACAAAAAAATGAAGTTGTAACAAGTCTTAAACAATCAGAATCAAAGTTTATTAAAGCTTTGAATCAATTGCAAGTTAAAGCGGAGGAGAGGCAAAAATCAATAATTCAAAACCTTGAACAACTAAGCGCAGATTTTCCTACTCGACTGGAAACAGATTTGCAAGCTCAAAAAAATGAAATCATCCAAAATATTCAGCAGTTAGAAGCAGAATTTACAGACAAGTTGAAAAAGTTACAAATAGAAATAGATACCAGACACAATCTATTAACACAAAATCTCCGACAGCTAAATACAGAATTTGCTCCTCAAATTAGGACGGCTTTGCAAGAGCAAAAAGACATAGCTTTGCACAATATAGAGCAATCAGAAGCAGAATTTATTGAGCAATTAAGTAGCTTACAAATTGAAGCCGAAACTAGACAAAAGCTATTAATTCAAAACTTAGAACAGTCAAGAGTAAAGCTTGCTCCTCAGTTGCAGAGCGAATTACAGAAGCAGAAAGACATAGTGTTGCAAAACTTTCAACGGGCAGAATTAGAGTTTAGCGAAAGTTTAAGCCAGTTGCAAATAGCAACAGCAAGTAGTCAAAGCTCTTTAGTGCAAAATATAGAGAATTTAGGACGCGAACTTGCTCCTCAGTTTAAAGCCGAGTTGCAACAAGAAAAAACAAAGATATTGCAAAGCTTCCAACAAACTCAAGCAGATTTAACTAAACAGTTAGCGAATATTCAATCGGAAACTCAAGAGCGAAAAAATGTAGCTTTAGCTAACCTAAAAAAGGTAGAGAATGAAGTTGCTAAAGAAATAGCGCAGTTAAAAATAGAAGCGCAAAAGCAGCAGGATATAATTAAGCAAAGTTTGAGCAAGTTAGATTCAGAACTAGCGCCACAGTTAGCACAAATTCAAGCTCAAGCAAAGCAGCAAGTTCAACAACAACAAGAATCAAGTTTAAAACAGTTAGAACAATTGCATTTTGATATTCTTGCTCAAGTTGCTCAATATCAAATAAAAATGCAAGAACAGTTAGAAGCAGATTTGCAAAACCTTAAAGCTTTAGAAAGCAATTTTGCCAGCCAAGTAGAAAAATCCCAAGGAACAATCTACTTACAAGAAACCCAATCAGCAGAAAGTGTAAAAAGATTAGAAACAGATTTTGCTGCTCAACTTACGGCGTTGCAAGCAGAAATTCAAAACCGCAAAAATGTAGCTTTAGATAAATTAAATACTTTAGAAGATAAACTAGCCGCAGAATTAGAGCAAGTACAAGTAGATGCTAAAACCCAAAAAGAGCAAATATTACAACAGTTAGCAAGTAATATTCCCCAATCGTTAGTAGAAGTAGCTTTTGCAGAAATAACCCAAACAATTCAACCGCTAACAGCAGAAATAGAAAAGCTTAAATCTAATCATCCTCAATTATTTGTCAATCCAGAAGACTATATAAACGAGGGAAAAGCACAACTAACGGCGGAAAATTACCCAGATGCGATCGCCTTATTCGATTTAGCTTTGGCAATCAACCGCGATCGCCCAGAAGTATGGCACGATCGCAGTATGGCATTATGGCACTTAAAACAGTATGAAAATGCGCTCGCCTCCTTCGACAATGAATTAGAACTTAACCCCATTAATCCTGATAGTTGGTACTATCGAGGGCTAAGTTGCAAAGAGTTAAAAAGGTACGAAGATGCGACTTTTTCTTTCGACAATGTAGTAAAAACTCAAACAGATAATTATCTAGCTTGGTTTCATCGTGGAATCGTGTTAGGGAGAATCCAAAAGTACGAGGAGGCGATCGCATCTTACGACAACGCTATCAAATTCTCTCCCAATTATCACCAAGCTTGGGTAGATAAAGGTGTAGCTTTAGGAAAACTCCAACGACACCAAGAGGCTTATGAATCCTTTGATCGCGCTGTGCAAATTCAGCCAGAAGATGCGATAGCTTGGTTAAATCGGGGGATGGCTTTAGAAGTGCTAGAAAAATACGAAGATGCGATTACTTCTTTTGACAAAACAATTGAACTTAACCCCAATTCCTACAAAGCTTGGAATTCTAAGGGTTATTTACTCGTGCAATTAGAGCGCGATGAAGAAGCCCTAGCCAGCTTTGACAAAGCTTTGACGATTGAACCCACTTATGCCCCTCCTTACTACAACAAGGCGCTCTCTTACGCTCTCCAAGGACAATTGAAGTTAGCTCTTGAGAACTTGCAAAAGGCAATTGAGATAAATCCTCAGTACAAAGAAGATGCAAAAACAGAACAAGACTTTGCAGAAATTGCCTCTTCTCCGCGCTTTCAAAAGTTGGTAGCTTAGATAAACTTATTGCTTACTTCTTTCTCTCCGCTTGATTCCTAGGGCGTAGAGGGCAATTGATGCGATCGCGCCCATACTTAAAAATACTAGCCCATCGTTGGGTTTAACAAAGGTTTCTTTCGCCAGCAGAAAACCAATTGCAGCCATCCCCGCTAAAACCACAAGGCGAAGGAAGTCTGAAAATAAGAAACGATTGTTAGTTTTACCTAGGAGTTTAAAAAATGCGATCGCATCTACAATCAAAAACGAGCCAATACTTGAAAATATTACCAAACCTACAAAGTATTTAATCGCATCCATTTTATTTCGTACTAAAAACGCGCCACATTACAAAAACTGTAAAACCTACATAACCAAATACTGTTAACCAATCTTGCCAGCGATCAAAAGTATTTTCCATAAGTAAATATTCCCTATTGTTTTAACTATTACCCTAATTTATTCTCTTACATCCTATTTTTTCTCATATTTACCTAATCCTTACAAAGTCTCCCTAAGCTTCCATTCCAAAGACTTCAACTGTTATTAAACCTAGAAGCTTTCTGAGAAAATTATGCATAGTCGTTACAATTTGCGATTTTGGTTAATAAATATTGCGGTTGTTTGCTTTTGTTGTTATCTTGTGCGTAGTAGGTTAATCTACTTGATATCCTTATAACTAGGAGACTTTATGCTTCTATTTTTGATAACTTTCGCTACCATGATATTGTTTGGTGGTTGGATGTTTGGCGCGATCGCACCTAAAGTCAGAGACAGAAAAAAATCATCCCAATCTCCCACTTTAGCAACCAAAAAAATTTCTCTCTACTCACTACTCTTTTTGCTATTTTTCTACCAGCTACCAGCGCCGGAACCCTCCCAAAAATCCTTTATTAATTTTTAACTGCCAGAGGGGATTAATTTTCGACACTCTTACCCTTTGGGCAAATCTCGAAGCGGTGGGAGCGTTGATATTTTAAGTAGTGAAATTTTCATTTTATGGAATGTTGCTGCAATACCTGTTTTAAATATTGTCCTGTGTAAGAACGCGGATTATTTGCGACTTCTTCGGGTGTACCTACAGCAACTAATTCGCCGCCTTTGTCGCCGCCTTCTGGGCCTAAATCTATTACCCAATCGCAACAACGAATCACATCTAAATTGTGTTCAATGACTAAAATTGAATTACCTTTGTCTACTAAACGTTGTAACACGTCTAGTAATTTATGCACATCATAAAAAGATAAGCCTGTAGTGGGTTCATCAATTAAGTAAAGAGTTTTTCCGGTAGCACGACGCGATAATTCTGATGCTAATTTCACTCGTTGCGCTTCACCTCCAGATAAAGTAGTTGCTGGTTGTCCTAGTCGCACGTAACCTAAGCCTACATCTACTAAAGTCTGCAATCTATTCACGGCTCTAGGAATATTAGTAAAAAACTCTAAACTTTCTTCTGCCGTCATGTTTAAAACATCAGCAATGGATTTATCTTTAAATAAAACTTGCAAAGTTTCGCGGTTATAACGCGCACCTTTGCAAACTTCACATTGCACGTAAACATCAGGTAAAAAATTCATTTCAATCACATTTACCCCCTGTCCTCCGCAAGCTTCGCAACGTCCACCTTTGACATTAAAAGAAAATTGTCCAGCTTTGTAACCTCTAGCTTTTGCTTCGATTGTTTGGGTAAATACTTCGCGGATTACATCAAAAACTCCTGTATAAGTAGCGGGGTTAGAACGGGGAGTACGCCCAATGGGAGATTGGTCAATGACGATCGCTTTATCAACAGCATTTAAACCTTCAACTTCATTTAAACCTTGAGGTAAGGGAACTTTGCGCGTTAGTTGATGTTGCAAAGCTGGGTAAAGTAAATCATTAACTAAAGTAGATTTTCCCGAACCCGAAACCCCGGTAACGCTAACAAGTTTACCTAAAGGAATCTCTACATCAATGTTTTGTAAGTTGTTGCGACAAGCATTTTTAAGCGATAAATTCCGCCCATTTCCTTCGCGGCGTTGCTTAGGAGTTGCGATCGCCCGTTTTCCTGACAAATACGCACCTGTGAGAGAATCTTCGGCGTTTAATAAGGTTTCTAAATTGCCTTGAGAAGTGATATAACCGCCATGAACACCCGCACCGGGGCCAATATCTACTAAATAATCTGCCGCTCTAATAGTTTCTTCATCATGTTCGACAACAATTAGCGTATTACCCAAATCTCTTAGTTTTGTTAAAGTCTGCAACAATCGTCCGTTGTCTCGTTGATGCAAACCAATACTCGGTTCATCTAAAACGTACAATACTCCCGTTAATCCCGAACCAATTTGCGTTGCAAGTCTAATTCGCTGCGCTTCGCCACCTGAGAGCGTCATAGCAGGACGATCTAGGGTGAGGTAGTCTAAACCTACATCCAAGAGAAATTGCAGCCTAGCTTTGATTTCTCTTAGCACCAAGTCGGCAATTTGTAAGGCGCGATCGCTTAGTTTCATTTTTAGTAACTTCTGCTGACACTCCCCAATCGAAACGCCTGTCAAATCAGTAATTCTGTACTGTCCCAACCTTACAGCCAGCGCTTCGGGCTTTAACCTTTTCCCTAAACAGACTTCGCAAGGCTGGTTGACCAAATACTGCTCTAACTTTTGCTTTTGTAATTCTGTTGCTTCTTTGTACTGCTTCTGGAGAATAGGCAGCACTCCAGCGTAACGTCTGTAATCCTTACGATCTTCTATCCATACGGGTTTGTCGCTACCGTGTAAAACTATTTGCTGCTGTTCGGCTGTCAGGTTGTGCCAAAGAGTTTGAATCTCAAAGCCGTGCGCTTGTCCGACACTATAAAGCAGTGATAGGTAGTAAGAGTTATCTTTTTCTGACCACGGAGAAATCGCCGCATATACAGGTGCTTGGGGGTCTGGAACTACAAGTTCGGCTGCAAACTTCTGTAAGCTACCCAATCCGTGACAGTTTGGACACGCACCATAGGGAGAATTAAAAGAAAACAAACGCGGCGATAATTCTTCCATAACTGCGCCATGTACTGGACAGGCGAAGTTTTCGGAAAAAATCAACTCTTGTTGATAGGAATTAGGTGTATTTGTAGAGGTTAAATCGTCATTTTCATTTGCTACTTTTTCGCTAGTTAGGTTATACTTACTATCAGACTGGACTCCACCTGTCTCTATTAATGTATTATTTAGTAAGTCTACCACCGCAATTCCACTGGAAAGACGCAAGCAAGTAGTTAGAGAATCAGATAGACGCTCTGCAATACCTGGTTTTTTAATTAGGCGGTCAATAACAATTTCAATAGTATGGGTATAATTTTTATCTAAGTCGATGTGATCCGATAGCTCTCGAACCTCATTATTTACCCTTACTCTCACCCAACCTTCGGAAGCTAAACTAGAGAGTAACTTGCGATGAGTACCCTTTTTACCGCGAATGACGGGAGCAAGGATTTGAAAGCGCGTACCGTCGGGCAAGTCCTGAATGCGATCGCACATTTGGTCGACAGTTTGGGGGGCAATAGAGCGATCGCAAATTGGGCAATGAGGTTCTCCCGCCCGTCCAAATAACAAACGCAAATAGTCATAAATCTCTGTAACAGTACCCACCGTAGAGCGAGGATTGTGGGAAGTAGATTTTTGATCGATAGAAATAGCCGGACTTAATCCCTCAATTGCTTCTACATCCGGTTTATCTAGTTGTCCCAAAAATTGTCTAGCGTAGGCGCTGAGAGATTCTACATAACGGCGCTGACCTTCGGCGAAGATTGTATCAAAAGCTAGGGAAGACTTGCCCGAACCCGAAACCCCGGTAAAGACAATTAAGCGATCGCGCGGTAATTCTAAATCGATGTTTTTGAGGTTGTGCTGTCTAGCGCCACGAATGCGAATAGTATTGTGATCGGGAGTATTGGCAGAAGGAGACATAAAAGCAGCGCGTAATAGTCCTTAATAATTTTAACGCTGCTATCTCCAGTAGCTTAATCAATCATCGAAAGCAATCAGTTTCAGATGACTAGGATTAGCAATCAATTCCTTAGCTAATAAATACCCCGCAATAGTCCAAGTTTGACACTTGCGCGCTTCTTTACCAATCAAGCGACCATCGGGACCATCGTAGTATTCGGGCCAGTGGTCTTCTAGCAATCTTCTTTCAGCAATTGCGATCGCATGATGGGCTAATTCGCCTCTATTCATTTTTTTAGCTGCCGCCGCCAACATCCATAATAAAACCGGCCAACTTCCGCCATTGTGATAAGACCAAGGACGATTTTTTGGATCGGCTCCTGTGACAATTCTCCATTCAACATCTTCTAAAGCTGGATAACAAAGTTTCATCGGCATTTCACCAATTAAATCACTCCAGCGCAATTCAATTAAGTTTAAAATTCTATGAGATTGTTGCTCGTTAGTTAAAGAAGAAACAATCGCCATCAAATTACCCAAAGAAAAAAACCGACAGTCTAGCTGACTTGGACCTAAGTTTCCCGCCAAGTAGCCGCCAGCTTCGGGTAGCCATTTCGCCAGCCGATAAAAAGGGATAGAGTCAGAATAAATATTGAACTGATTGAGGACTTCTTCTCCGTACTCCTCTACTTGAAAGCGATAAATTACATTCAATCGCTCGGCATCTAACCAGTAATTTTCCCGTAGTTGCTTGAGTAATGGATCTAAGCGGTTACGCACGGCTTGAATAATTGCTTGATTTTCTTTAATCGGAGTTAGCAATTCTAGACTAGCTTTTAAAGCCATATAAAATAACGATTGAATATCTATAGGGTGTCCGGATAGTCCCAAACGACGGTCAATCATACTCGCACCATCGGGAACTAACACCATGGGATACATATCAAAGCGAGTAACTAAGCACAGTTCTAAAATTAATCGGATACCTTCTTGGAAATCGCCGCGAGCAGAAAACTCTTTACTTTCGGTTGAAATAGTATAAGCGCGCAATAAAATAATCCACCACAAACCCGCATCGGCGGGGGCAACTCTCCCGATCGCATGATCGCCAAAGTCAGCTTTTAAGTATTCCTGTCCATTAGCAAACCCAATTTTAAAACTAGCTGGCATTAACCCACGACTAGGTTTTAAACAATCTAACTGGGTTGTTTTTGGCTGCAATTTTAGCGTTTCTTCCAAAAAGAAGCGCACAATATCGCTTTTCCCTTTGATCAGAAAAACGAGGGCTGAGGAAACAAAATCTCGAATAAAACACTGATCGTAGTTTGCAGCATCAATACCTGGATCGAGAGCGGCTATAGTGCCAATGGGTTTCTCATGGTAATAAATAATTGACTTTTCCAGTGTTTCCCATGCTTGTTCTTCTATGGCTAAAGATAGTTCGCTCAACTTCTCTCAATCCTTGTAACTTTATAAACTTTATAGCTTGAGGATAAACAAAGAT
>JACCVJ010000660.1 GCA_013698215.1 Tatlockia sp.
TATGCAACGAATCGAGGCGAGTAGCTAGGTAGTTATCTACACTTGCTCTAACTTGCTTATCAAAACGCTTATCCAATGGGTTTACGTCCAGGTCATCAAGAGAGCCATCTAGGTAAAGTTGGATGAATCGGGTAAGTATAGCGGTCGCGGTTGTGCCTTGCTCCTGACAGCGATGCCTAAATTGTGACCACAGATTTTCATCGCAGTTGAAGGAGGCTAATTTCTTGCTGCGCCCTGTATTACTCATGTCTTGGTATTACCTAAATAGTTATCTAGGTAAAATGTAGAGCTTTAATTTTATTAGTGTCAAGGTAATATCCAGGTATCATCACGGTAACTGAGGAAGTAATTGCATACTTTGCCGCCTTGATGTCATAGCATTGCGCAATGGCAGTCAGTGTCCGGGGTCAAATTATCGCGTCTGTTGTAGGTGAGACGGTGTTTTGAAGTTAATAGTGGGGAGAGCGTTCTATTAGCTGTGAACTTTGGGCGGAGGAGTGATTAAAATTTTGGGCGAAGAGGGGCAGAGGGGTGATGTCTCAATCAAGTAAGGTGCTTGTTCCTAAATTTGTTCCCAAGCTAGGTTACTTAGCTATTCTGTAGTTAGGATAATTGTAGCTAGTTATTTCTTTTTTTTAAGTCCGATACAGATGAGTTATCAACTTGGTACAGCTATGGCTCTTAAAAAAAGTATTTTCATTACCTCGATCGCTTCTCTAATCAGTATTTCAACGCTACTCTTATCTAATTTTTCAACTTTTTCCTTTGGATACCAAGCCTTAGCTCAGACTAAAGTTACTTATCGAACCAAAGTAAACCAATTATTTTCTCAAATTCTTCCCAAGCAGTCCCAACCTAACAGCGCTGGGAGCGTCCTAACTCCTTCTTGGCAACCAGGAACTATAGATTTATATACCATTGGTAGTAACGAAGGTGGGCATTCACTTGCGGTTCGTTCCATCGCCTTCAATCCCGATGGCAATTTCCTTGCAAGTGGCAGCGCAGATAAAACCATCAAAATTTGGAATTTAAAAGCTGAAACTATTGAACGCACTCTGCCTAAAAACGCAGAGCAAGTTTATTCTGTTGCCTTCAGTCCCGATGGTAAGTTGCTTGCAAGTGGCAGTCTAGATGCAGCTATCAATCTTTGGGATTGGCAGAATGGTAAGTTGAGCAAAACCTTAAGTCCAGGTAAACTAATTCGCAAACAATCAGACCGCGTTATTACGTTTGTAAAGTTTAGTCCTGATAGTCAAACTCTTGCTAGTAGCCGTGGAGACAATACTACTATTAAATTGTGGAACGTAAGCACTGGTGATCTGCGGCGCGAAATAGTAGGAAAGCAATCAATTACTTCGTTAGCTTTTAGTCCTGACGGTCAGGTGCTTGCTAGTGGCGGTTTAGGTAGAACTGTTGAGTTATGGAATTTGCAAACTGGTAAATTGCTCCGCACACTTGGGAAGCATACACATCCAGTTTTCTCCGTTGCTTTCAGTTCCGATGGCAAAACTCTTGCTAGTGGCAGTGGGGATAATACGATTGAGCTTTGGTCTTTGCAGAGGGGGGAAAAATTACGTACATTAAAAGGACATTCAGATGATGTTACCTCAATTGCTTTCAGCCCCAACGGTCAGACCCTCATCAGTGGTAGTTGGGATAAAACTGTCAAGTTGTGGAACTTGCAAACTGGGGAGATAATTCGGAACTTTGCTGAAAATTCGCAGCGAATTTTATCTGTTGACTTTAGCTCAGATGGTAAAACTTTTGCCAGCGTTAGTGGAGACAGAACTATCAAAATTTGGCGATCGCGAGAATAAGCTCCTTAGTCAAACTAGGAGCTAGGGGTACTGTTAATCGAAGAAAAAGTAATAGTTTTATAGTCTCTTTTTATCCCAACCCGTTTGTTTTGGCGGTTGATAGCGACGAACCGTTTGTTTTAGCGGTTGATAGCGACGAACCGTTTGTTTTGGCGGTTGATAGCGACGTGGGCGTAAAGTAGGTTTTGGTTTGGCAGAATTATTACTGGCTACTACACGCTTTTCTGCTCCTTCAATAATTGGCTTGAGGTTATTTTGCCAGTACAAATTATCTTGTTTTACCTCTTGTCCAAGAATTCTAATCTGATTGACGCGCTCTATTGCTTCTCGCCAATTTCCTTTATCGGATGCGTTCAGAGCTTCTTCCAAATACGTCTCATTCTTGTGCCACTCAGTTTGCCATTTCTGTCTCATTTCTTCAGCATTTTTAGCTACAGAGCTAGTTTTAGGGATAGCTGTAGTTATATCAATTGCATTCTTCATCTCTTGGAAGTCATGGGCTTCTTTGTATCGTGCCTCAGCTTGTTTGAGAAGGTTCCTAGACCACCGATCGATTAGAGGAACTGCTGAGGAGCGAAAGTTTTGACTTGCCGGAATTTTGTTGGCTGTGGCGATCGCATCTTTAAAATTATTCTTTTTTGCCAAATCTTGGGCTTGGGCTAACCACTGCTCATCTTGGGCAAGGCGCTGACACTTACTTAGTATAGATTGCGCCTCAGCATAAACAAGTGATATCTGCGGAACTACTTTTGCTCGCTCGGCACACTCTTGATATTTTTTTGTTGCTGTTAAACTTGTAGCCTGCCTCAAGTTTGCCTTTGCAGGTTGCTCAATGTAAGCATAATAAGCAATCGCACTTACACTTAAGAGAGCAACGACTGTTGCTCTAAGCCCTAGTCGCCGTAGGTTTTTCTGCCTCTTACCTCCCACTTCAGTTAGCAGCGATGGGCTAGGAACATTGTTAGAAAGACGCGGCTGTTCGCTGCTTTCAGGGATAGGTGGGATTGGCTCTAGCGGTATTTGGTTGTAAGGATCGGTAATTTTCGCCGCAATTGAGTCAGCAACGTTATTAGAGATATTGAGTTGTTGCCGACGATATTCCAGAAACTCGCGATCTTCATCGCTGAATGGATACTGCCTTTGACTAGCCCAAATAAGTGCTTTCTCATACTGCTGTAATTTTTGCTCGTAGGCTTGAGTCACCTTCGCGGCAATGGATTCGACAATTTCGTTCCTAAGTTCTAGAGTTTGTTGCAAAAGCTGCAAAGGTTGGCTTTCCTCATTACTGAGAGGGTACTGCCGATCGATGGCTCTGGTGAATTCCTGCTCATACTGCTGCAATTTTTGTGCGTAGGCTTGAGTAATCTGCTCCTCAATCGCCTGGGTAATTTCCTTGCTGAGATTAAGAACTTGTCGATAATTTTCTAAAACTTCGCGCTCGTTATCGCTCAGTGGTTCCAAAACTTCGCGATCATCATTACTTAGCGGTTGCCGTTGAATAGCTCTGGCGAAAGCCTTTTCATACTGCTGTGATTTTCGCTGGCGCTCTGCCTGTATTGGTGCGGTATGGCGTGTCTCAATTGCAGCAATAACTTTATTACTTAATCCAAGTTTTTGTTGTAACAGTTGCAACAAATCATAACTTTCTTTATTAAGGGGATACTGCTGATAAATAGCTTGAGTAAATTCTTCCTCATACTGCTTTAATTTCTGCTCGTATGCTTCAGTTACTTTTGCTACAACTTTTTCCCTAACCTCCTCGCTAATCTCTAAGCTTTGCTGCAACTGTTGCAACTGCTGGCGATCCTCATTACTGAGGGAATACTGCTGATAAATATTTCTCGTAAAAGCTTCTTCATATTGCTGTATTTTTTGCTTATAGGCGGCAGTGACTTGTGCCTCAATTATATTGATAGCTTTGTCTCTAAGTCCTAAACTTTGTTGCAACTCTTGTAACTGTTGACGGTCTTCGTTACTGATGGAAATATTGCTGATGGATGGCTCTAGTAAAGGCTTCTTCATATTCTTTTAATTTTTGCTCATATACTTGAGTGACCTGCGCTGAAATTAATTTAGTAATTTCATTTTTAAGCCCTAAGCTTTGCTGCAACCGTTGCAACTGTTGGCTATCCTCATTACTGAGGGGATACTGCTGATAAATATTTCTCGTAAAAGCTTCTTCATATTGCTGTATTTTTTGCTCGTATACTTGAGTAACTTGTGCTGTAATTACGTTGATAACTTCATTTCTAAGGTTTAAACTTTGCTGCAATTGTTTTAATTGTTTATAAGCGTCATTATTAAGCGGATACTGTTGATAAATGGTTACAGTAAGTGCGTGTTCATATTGCTGTAAATTAGCTTCGTATGCTTGAGTTACTTGGGTCGTAATTAGGTCGATTATTTCTTTTCTAAGTCCTAATTTTTGCGGCAATTGTAACTGGTTATCAGTTTGATTACTAAGGGGATAGTGCTGATGAATAGCTATAGTTAATGCTTGTTCGCATTGCTGAAATTTTTGCTCGTATACTTTAATTGCATGATTTTCACTAAGACTGAGAACTTGCCACAAATTTTCTATAAATTCGCGTTTGTCATCACTAAGCGGATACTCGTGTTCAACCGCTCTAATCAACGCTTCTTCATATTGCTGTAATTTCTGCTCGTATACTTGAGTAACCTGGTTGCGGATAAATTCTGTAATTCGATCTTTAAGCTCTAACTTTTGCTGCAATTCTTGTAACTGTCTATTAGCCTTATCATTGAGGGGATAGTGCTGATGAATAGCTACAGTTAATGCTTGCTCGTACTGCTTTAGTTTCTGCTCGTGTAGCTGAATAACTTGTACTTCAATTGCTTTGACAACTTCTTCTCTAAGTTCTAAATTTCTCTGCAATTTTTGTAACTGCAAGCGATCTTCATTATTAAGAGGATATTGATGATGAGTAGCTACAGTAAATGCCTGCTCGTACTGCTTTAGTTTCTGCTCGTATACTTGAAGAACTTGGGCTTCAATTACTTTAACTATTTCATTTTTTAGTCCTAAGTTTTCCTGTAAATGCTGTAGATGTTGGCGAGTTTCTTGACTGAATGGATACTGTTGATAAACGATTTGATTAATTTCCTGCTTGTACTGTTGCAATTTTGGTTCGTAAACTGCAACAATACGCGCTTCATTTGAGATAATATCTTCTTCCCTAAGTCCTAACTTTTGCTGCAATCTTTGCAACTGTTGGCGAGTGTTCTGGTTAAGCGGATATTCCTTCTGAATTGCCTTATTGAACTTTCCCCTGTATTCCAGTAGGTTGTTTTCGTAATCGTCAGTGAAATCGACAGCTTCTGGGTTCAACCCTAGAACTAGATCCCCAGTCATTGACATGATTACTCTAGGAGTCTGTTTATAATTATGCGAATCAGGCAAACATAGTTTCCGCATTCTTGAATCAACATACTGCTGAGTCTGGTTGTAGACATATTTATACAGACCATTGGCTTCAATTATTCCTTTTGCATCTGTTGCTTTACCCTGCAATCCCTGCATTAAGTAGTAAGTAAAGACCCCATGCTTTAAGTCTGGAAATTCCCATGAGCGTTGTCCTTCATCGCAAGACAGTAAGGCGCAAAAGCCTCTACTTTGAGCGGCACATTGCTGTAAAACTTCTGCCAATTCATGAGTGGGGTTTAGTTGAGTCTGTGCTGCTTCACCTCTTGCTTCACCCCATAGGTGAGCTATGCTGCCGCTATGACAGGCATCCAACAACACCAACTGCTTGTCACAACAAAGCTTCAACTGCTGTAGCAGTTCCTGTAATCCCAAGCCTGTGTTCTGCAAGTTGTCTATCTGAGTTTGAGCAAGACACAAAAATGGTTGCTTAGTTGTAGGTTCTATTATTCCATGCCCGGAAAAATAGAACAGAATAGTATCTTGCGAGTTAGCTTCATTAACAATCCGGTGGAGACTAGCCCGAATGGCTTCTAGTGCCGAGGTTTGTGTCGCCGAGGGGCAATGAACTATCACTTCTTGGTTAGGGAAGCTTTGGGTCGCTTCTTTCAGTGCTTCTGCTAACCCTTCACAATCTGAAACCGCGAAGCTTAAGGGAGCTAACTGTTTATCGTGGTATTGATTCACACCTACTAGCAGCATCCAAAGCTTGGCTCTACCGCTTTTTAAAACATTAAGAGGATCATCGATAAATCTCATGATTTTACACCTGTGCAGACTAAGTGTCTTAAGGCTTAAACGGTTTTTTTGCTAAAACTACTTATAACTTTTTTGAAGATATAAACCTAGCCATTCTAGTTTAATACGAAGCGTCAAATCTAGTTTAATACGAAGCCTCAAAGTTTTTGTCTCACTGCTGTGTTGTGATAAATATAAGGTAAAACGATTAAGCGTTCTAAGTGTGAATTGTTACTTATTATGCTTCAAAAATCAATGTTTAGTGTTTTTTTCAAGCATACACTATCGTTTTCTAAAGTAGATTGTATGAGTTTATACTGGAAATAAAAGTAATTTATTAAGTTCTATTAAAATTACTCTTTTAAGCTCGTATAACTAATTATTGCATGTATTTTAAGTTAAAGTTCTAGTCCACGAGCGCACGTGTAATTAGTCCCCTCCTAAAAAACAACTTGAGTAGAGGATGAGGCGATCGCTATGTACCATCGCCCGATCTATAGCTTTGTTATTAAAAAGCTTTATTTTAGAATTACTGGCTTTCTTGTATTCAAAAACTTATTGCTACTGACTTATCTAAATCGCAAAATCTTCTATAATACTGAGTTCTCCAAGAGCCAGTTTGACACTAAACTGTTCTCCGGGGAAACCGACTAAGCGCGGCAGTTCAATGGAAGAATTATTAGTTTGCGCTCGAACTTCTCGATGGATGATTTCAGATTTATCAAATGCACTGAGTTGGAGATTTTGAGGTAGGGTGGTTTGACCATTTGTTGGTTCTACCTGTAGGAGAATACTAATTTCTTGGTCATCCTCTGGGGTACGAGTCACAATTAAGACGACGGTTTGTTCTCCCAGGTTGATTTGCTTGGCTCGTTCGACTAAATTAGCACTTTTAGCAACTGGAACGAGAACTTTAGGAACAACTAATTCTTCAACAACCTGCCATCCGGCTTCAAAAACACCTTGAACCCATTGGCTTAGGTTTACAAGTGTTTTGGGCGAGGTTACGCTGGGCGATCGCCTTTGATAAAGTTGTTGTCTCCAAGTAGGATTGGCTACCAGTCCCGCCCATTGCTCAAATGGAATATCAAGTCGGGGAGAATAGCAAGACGGCTGGCTTAATTGGTTTAGTAATGCTTCTGCTTTCTGGTTAGATAAACTTGGCAGAGGTTTAACTACTAGGCTAAAACTTGTAGATAATTCCTGGGTTATCAACATCACATTGAGATCCTCGATTAAGCTCTCTTGATTTAGACAGATAGTGCGATCCATTGGATCGTACGTCCCCTCGTTTTGAAGCTGCTCGTGAGTAGCGTATCCTAACACCTTTAAGCAATGCTCTTCTAAATTTAACTGAACAGCTAGATAATAGTGAGCAGCCCAGTCAGGAATATCAACCCATTCCCTCGGTACGCGCAGTTCTTCAAGAGCGAGCGATTCGCTAGGAAAGAGTGCCAATCTTGTCTTACCTAAAGTAATGACTGTGCCATTAACTACTTCCCAAAAACTAGGTAAATGACTCGGCTGAGGCCATACTTTGGGTTTATCGGGTAAATCCGTTTCTGCTTCCAACCAACTTTGAAAAGCATTGAGACAGAGATAATTTTGATAGGCATTCCAACAAGCAGCGTCGTTAGAATAAACTTGATTGTGAGACTGTTGCCATGCCTCTATTTGGTCTTCTAGTGAAAACTCCAGCCATACTTGGTCAGAATCGATAACCGTTAACTCGTCAAAACTCAACATCACCTCTACCTCCTTCACACCTCTAAAGTTGCACGATCTTGTAACCATGCTTTTACAAAGCTAGCTAGCTTTTGTTCTGCGGAACTGCATAAATTAAGAGCAATGTCCAAGTTAGTTTCAACCCATTGCTTAAAGATTGCTTGTAATAATTGTTGGAGAGCATTAAGTTTATTACTCACATCATCTACGGAAATTTGTAGCTGCTCGGCTATTTGTTGTTCGGGTAACTGCTGATGGTAGTGCAGGCGTAGTAACAACTTTTCTTGGCGAGCGAACAGTTGTAATTGATTTTCTAAAGGAGAATAAAAAAAGTTTTTGCAGTGCTGTTTTAGGCACTCATCTATTAAGTCTTGGCTTTGATTAATAATTTGGTCTAGCTTATTTGTAGACTGAAACAATTTTGGGAATTTCTCGCTTAGTTCCTGAATTATAGCTTTCAGTAAAGGCTTTTTGTATTGTTTTATCTTGCGAGAAACTTCGTATTGTTTTTGCAAGCCAAGCATTTGCCCAATTACAAGCAAAATATCGGTTTGGGTTAATTCTAAACCAAACCAAAGTTTTAGCGTCTTTTGAGCCGCATCTGGTACCTCTACAAAGGTTTTTGCAATAATATATCTGATTTGATTGATTTCCTCGTTTCGGCTCAATGTGTCTTCAGTTTCCATCAGTTTATTTAATGGATCGGTTGTTAAATTATTTGAGTCTTCCTGAACTCGCTCAATAAGAGAATCGGAGCTTCGGTAAGTTCGCACAACCTGGACGCAGGTTTTTAAGAAAAATGTAATATCTTCTAAATTAGCTGATTTTAAAATTTTGAATTCTAGCCGCCGTTGGTTGTAGCGATCTGTAATTTGTTGTAATTGCTCTCTATTAGGTGGAGCAAGTTGATTGTGATTGATTTGTCTTGGCTGATATATTTCTTTGTAGCACTGTAAAGCTAGACAGTAAGAATTGACTTCTAGGGCATAATTGCTTGTAACTTTAAGGGCTTCTATCAACTCCGTTTTTGCTAAAGTTCTCAATAACCCATCATCAGAGAAGCTTTTTGTTTTCGCTTCTACATTCTGCGCTCGGATTTTATCAGAAATAATGCCCCAAAGACGTTTCTCGGCATAGCTTTTTATAGCGATCCGCCGATATTTAAAGTCAAAATTTTTGAGTAATTTAACTGGTTCACTAGCCCTTAAACTAGCAATCTGCAAACATTCTTCTAGAGGATATTGATAGCGAAGGCTTGAAAATTGCATACGCTTTTCGTAGAAATCTTTGGCAGCATACCAGCAAACTTTTTGAATGTGAGCCGATAAAAGTTTTTCAGCAACGGGAATTGAGTTTTCTAGATAACTAGCAACTTCGTGATCATTTTTTCGGGCAATAATCTCTACATAAACTACCTGAATATCTTGATTTGGTTCTGGCGCTAACTCAATTAGACGTTTGATAATGTGTAGCAATTTGCAGTCGGATGAAGCTGAAATACTTAGAGAATCTGTAAGCTGGAGGTCGTTTTGCCTAGCAACTATTAAAAAGTATCTTGCCCAAGTATCTTTGTTAACTCCTGAAGCAGTCCCATTAACTAGATTGCCGATCGTGCGTTCTAACTCGCGAGCGGATTTTAGAACGGGAATTTTATAATTATTGCGGTCTTCAAGAATACAAAATGTAGAAAACTCGCTAATAATGTCTCTAGGCTCATTCATGCTGGTTTTTCCTCCCCCTGTAACGCCTAGCTGGCAATCAATAAATCGTTTTAATTGTTAAGAGCCGACGCGACTTACTCAAAGATTGTAGTCATAAATCAATATTTTCAGCATTACATCAAACTCTTCGAGCGCCAAATAAGTAGTTATGCAGGTTACTAAAAAGTTTTTATTTAGCATCAAGAAACTGCTTTGAAATATCAATGTATTCATATACCTCTATATACTAGCTAGGCGTGCTAGTTGCCTGATTTTTTTTAGATGGGTACTTGCGAACTGCATAAGTAACTAAAAATAGTCCGATAAGTCTAATGTACAAGTTCAGTAACACCAGGTAGCTCTTTCGAGGTTCTGGTCTTGAGCCTGTATTTTCGTCTCAAGGGGTAAATTTTAGCAACTATGCCAGCAGATATTAACGAGCTAATTGAACAATGCGAGCAGCGAACGCAGGTGCTTTCCCAAGAGAGCGATCGCGCTGCTAATGAAGTTAACCAGATCGTGCAGTTTGTAACAACACTAGCCGCAAATCTTCGTACCGCCAGCGATGAGGCTCAAGCTAACTTTGAAGCACTCAGCAGCAAACTAGAAGCAGCCGAGCAAAACTTGGAAAGCGAACTTGCAAGTGCCAAAGAGGGGTTAAGCGGTCTTCAGGAGAAGTCTAGCCACTTGCAGAGTCAAACTGAGGAAAAAGTTGGTGCGATTAAAACCCAGTTGGCTGAAATCAAGAGTCGCAAAGAAGAAATATCTTCTGAGGTTAATGAAGATTCGGAGACTACAAAGGCGAGTTTTGATAAATTGTCTCAGCAAGCTCAGGAGCTTGAGTCTGAGACTGGGAATCATCTAGAGACTTCCCAGAGCAATCTAGAGGAGTTTCAAGCAGCGATGGATGGAGCTACAAGTAGCTTCAACGAGCGCAAGACAACTCTAATAGAACACTTTGCTGCCTTTGAGGAAGATTTTAAGAATAGATTGGAATCTTTAACTAACGATTTTTCTAGGGTAGAGGAGGAGGGCAATAATAAGCTGACAACGGTGCAAAGTGCTTTGGATACAAGTTCGAGCGATATCCTAGCGGCGGTTAGCCAAAAGTTTATAGAAGAAGCTGTAAGCGAACTTTCAGATTCAGCCGACCAAGTGACTACATCTACATCTACTTTGCGCGATGCTGGAGAAGGATCGAGTGAAGTGCTGGATGAGAAGCTCCTCGGCATTGTAGATCGAGTTGACGAAGTTGTTGCCATTATTGATGACATTAGACCAGTTTTAGATATGGTTCAAGATGTCTTGGGCTAAAAGCAGCAATCTCGCACATTATTACATTACTTCTAACTAAGAGCTATGGCAGAAGATATTAACGAACTACTTGAACGATGCGAGCAGCGAGCTTTTGTGCTTTCCCAAGAGAGCGATCGCGCCTCAGATGAAGTGGGTCAGATTATGCAGTTTGCTATGACTCTAGCCTCAACCCTCAGCGCTGCCAGCCAGGAGGCTCTAGATAGCTTTGAAGCGCTCAACAGCGAACTGCAAGCAGCCGAGCAAAACCTAGAGAGCGAACTAGCAAGTGCTAGGGAAGGCTTGAGCAATCTTCAGGAAAAAGCGGGTCAATTGCAAAGCCAGACTGAAGACGAGCTAGAGCAGATTAAGAGTCAGTTAGCTGAAGTGGAAAGTCGCAAGGAAGAAATACTTTCTGAGGTTGAGCAAGATTCCGAGACTACCCAGGCAAGTTTTGACAAACTATCTCAGCAGGCTCAGGAATTTGAGTCTGAAGTTAATACTTGGGAGGACAGTGCTAACAGTAATATTGAAACGCTGCGTGGATCAGTTGATACAGCTAAGAACAGCTTCAGTCAACGCCAGACTGATTTACTTGGAAGTTTTGACACCCTTGGGCAGGATATCGGTCAAAGGCTAGAAACTTTGATGGCTGATTTTGGCAGGCTGATGGATGAGAGTAACAAGCAGTTAGTTACCCTAGATGATGCTTTGAACACGGCCCCTAACGATGCAATTACAGGGATGAATCAAAAGTTCACGGAGGCTTTGGGCGAGATAGCTAACGAGACAGGACAGTTGGCTGAAGCTTTATCAGCTTTAGGCGAGTCGGGGATAAACAATAGCGAACAAATGAATCAGAGGTTCGCTGAGGTGATAGACCAGATTGCTGAAGTGGTTGGGCATATAGAGAAGATATTGCCGATTCTTGAGGACGTGGAGGAAACGCTCAACTAAGTTTTTTAGCCCTAATATCTAAAATCGCTATCAGTAGAGCAGGATAAACTGACTATCCTACCATTGCAACATTCACTACTTTAAGGAGATTTGAATCATGAGTCTGATGGCTCAAGTCGATCGAGCTAGAAGCACACTCCAGGCAGCCAATGAGCAATTGTCAGAAGCTAGAGGACTTCTGGGCAAGCCCAAACAAGAGGCTCCCAAGGAACCTGAAGAAAAAGGGTTATTTGACAAATTCAAAGACACGGTAAGTAATGTTAGTTTGAGCGATGTTGGTCACACTGTTCTAGATTTAGCAGGTCTTGTTCCAGTTCTAGGTGCTCCTGCGGATGGGATTAATGCCGTTTGGTACGCAGCAGAAGGAGACTGGGTAAATGCAGGTCTTTCAGCTACTGGTATGATTCCTATCGCTGGTGAGGCTGCAACTGCTGCTAAACTCGGAATCAGAGCCACAGATGCTGTTAGGGGTGCAGACGATGCTGTGGATGCTGCTAGGGCTGCTGATAATGCCACTGGGAATGCTGTTAGAGAAGGTATATATGAGTTTCCTGCGACATCTGGTAAGCCCTATGTCGGTCAGTCCGGAAATATTGATGGACGACTAGAACAGCACATAAGGTCTGGAAAGCTAGCTCCAGAAGAATTGCCTAATGTTGAAAGGACAGAGGTACTAGGAGGTAAGACCAATAGAGAAGTTGCCGAACAACGAAGAATTGACGAACTAGGTGGGATTGAAAATCTTGATAATAAGATCAATCCAATAGGTCCAAAGCGAAGACACTTGTTGGGTGAATGGTAATGGAATCTAGCTTTGTGGTTGAACCCGGAAGATACGGAAAGAGGCTTGTAGTAACCTCGAGATGGAGTAATGCAATCAGCCAATACATACTAGGTCAGAATATAGAGGAACTTTATCTTAACTATGCAAGGGGTTGGAAAGGAAAAAATTTATCCTTCTTGAGTGAACTACCACATTTGAAAGCATTCTCTATAATTGATTGGAACATATCTGATATTTCCCAGATTCACACTCTTCATTCCTTGAAGAAACTAGAGATAAGCACATATTGTAAAACAGAAATAAATTTTGAGGAGTTTCCAAGTATAGAAGAATGCAGCTTGGAATGGAGAGCAAAAGCAAAATCCATTTTTAACTGCAAATCTTTGAAGAAACTTTTTGTTAATCACTATTCAGGAAGGAATACGTTCAAATTTTCACACTTAGTTGAACTGGAATCATTATCTATAGCTAATGCACCAGGGAAAACACTTGATGGATTAAGTTCGCTACGTAAACTGAAGTTTTTAGGACTGTATAATTTGAAGAAGCTAAAGTCTCTTTCAGGAATTGAATCTTTAACTCTTTTAGAAGAACTTGAGGTTAATGGCTGTTGGTCGTTACCATCGATTACTGAAGTTTCGTATCTGCTTAATCTTAAAAAGCTTCAACTTTGTGATGACCGTAGTCTAGAATCCATCAAGCCTCTAGCAAAGTTGAATAAGCTAGAGTCCTTTTTATTTTATGAATCAACAGATGTAGTAGACGGAGATCTTTCTCCTCTTATGAAGTTAGATAATCTTTCGCACCTATCATTTCAAGAGCGGCCTCATTACTCTCATAGGAAAATGGACTTTACTTTACGTCCCACTGTATAATTTTGAGAAAATTTCAGCTAGCACTTTTATGAAAGATAACAATAAGCAACTTTTAATTCCACAAGCGGCTCAAGAAGATCCTGATTCATATGAGCTAATAAGGGTGTGGATAGCTAAGAAGTCTCAGCATTGCAGTATCCGTACTGGAATCTGGGATGATCCAGCTGCATGGGGAATTATCCTTGCTGATCTAGCACGGCTTGTAGTCAGCTCATATGAGCAGGATGAAGGATACGAAAGAATTGCTACTCTACAAAGAATTAGACGAACTTTTGATATAGAAATGGATTCGCCAACAGACGATCCTAAGGGTAAGAGCCTAAAATGACAATCAAATTAAAGATAAATGGCTATGTAATTTACCTACCAGAAATTATCTCATTAAATTACTAAATGATAGTTTCGCTTAGTAATTTTGGGATAGTTTTTCTCTAGTCAAAATTCCTTCTGTAGCAGCCATGCCAGGAACTAAATTCTTAGCTATCGAATACCTCGCTAGTTTAGCTCCATTCACTACGTAAGGCTTCTAAATCATGAATGACGCAACCAGATCCCCAGAGTAATAGCAATTGAACTTTTAAAAAACGAACAACCTGTTTCAGAAAGTAACAACAGCCCAAATAGTTAGTTAGCGATGTTTGGGCCAACCAAGAAGTTGAGGTGCATAGACCTGCAACTGAATTAACGAGAATTAGGAGAAAACAATGTCTGATTTGCAAGCTGCTGCGACAGAGACAACAGCTAAATTGACTGCACTACTTGGAGAAGCTGAACAAGCTCAAACGAGCTTGCAAGAGTCACAAGCACAGGTATCAAGAGTTCGAGAACAAGTTGAGGCTGCTTGGACACAATTGAGCGATCGCGCTCAGTCTCTACTCGACAAAACTGTAAATGCAAAAAGCGAACTATCTACAGACACAGAGTCAGTTAGTCAGGTACTCGCGCAACTTAAAAGTAGGGTTGAAGCTTTGGGAGAAGAGTTTACACAAGATGTAGAGGAAACCAAAACTGCGATCGCTGCTTTAGATGACGGCATCGAGGCAGTAACACCAGAACTAGAAGAAAGCTTGAAAGCGGTAGAAAATGCCCTAAACGTGCTGCAAGATAAAGAAATCGGGTCAGAAACAGAACAAATAGTTTCTCAAACAGAGGACTATTTACAAGGAGTAGATAGCGAACTAGAAAGCCATCAAACAACTATACAAGAACGCTCTGAAGCCCTGCAAACATATATTTTTGAGCAATGCCTACCAGAAATTACGACAAGAGTAACTGATTTTGCCGAGCAGCTTGAGGAAGTAGTAGCAAAACTTACAGACAAGTTGCAAGTAGTAGAAGATGCTACAGAGCGATCGGCGCAAGACACAATTGACCAAGTTAGCGAAGCTCAAAACAACATCTTTGAGCAGCTTGTAAGTACAAGTCAAAAAGTAGAGGAAGTAATGGGCATAGTAAGCAATGTAGTTGATACAGCTAGTTCCAGCGTTATTGATGCTAGTGCTGCCTTAGTAGATGGTTCCAATCAAACAAAGATTGGTGCTGAGACAGCTACAGATTTATTGGCAAATGCCAAAGAATCTTTAGACAAAGTTTAGAGGTTCTATTGCCAAAAATTTTTGATGCAAACAGATGAGTAAACCTGTTATTTACTCATATTACTGTTATTTAATAAACCGACTACCCTGCTAGTTTAGCTATATTCTCCACGTTGAAGGATATCTGAATCATGAGTCTAATGGCTCGTATTGATCAAGCCATAAAACGTCTCCAGGCAGCCAATGAGCGTTTATCAGAAGCGAGTGGATTCCGAAACAACCCTTCCCACAAAGTTCTTATCGCTAGACACCAGCGTTTTGACAGCACCCTCTCGTATATGCATATGGAGATGGTTACTAATATCAACGAAGTACATGGCATACGAATACTCAACAGATTGGGTGGTTTGTCAAAAGCAGCGGCATTAGCAGCATGGGCACAGAAAGTTAAGCCCGATGGAGACTGGGATCATAAACCTAAACTTTTAACAATGCTGAAATTTGACGGCAATGAGCCGCCTACCTTCCCTATTCCGGGTGATGATGAACACGAATATAATTACGATATCTGGTCTAATATCCACTATGGATACGTGGGTATGGCAGCTGGCTTCAATTCATTAGAACTACGGACTGGGGCTACAGTTGCAGACCGTCAAACTGTCCCAGCCGATGATTTGAGCGTACGAATAGGCATAGAACTCTGGGAGGAATATGGTACTAACCTGACTTCTGAACAGTTACACCAAGCAATACTTGATCACAAGGAAGAGTATCTAAGAATCCAAGATGAAACAAATATAGTTGTTAGGCCGATTGATAATGGGCGCTAAGTTTGACTTGAGTAAAGAGTTGCTGAAAATATCTACCAGTTTAGGTTGCTTGACCAAGAGCGGCAAATTTAAGACCTCAACCTTTACCGCGTCCTGGCTGACCTAGAAGACCTACTTTGAGCCTCCTGGTCAGCCTTGGACTTTAGGCGAACATAAATCTATCTAGTAACTTTCTTACTTCTTCAACCAAACCTAGCGCCGTTTCCAGTCCTACATTCGTTGTCTTAGTTCCATCTACTAAGGTATCTTTTGCACTAACAACGGTCGTTCCTCCTTCCTCAACCAAGGTACTTAGCTGTCCCATTATTTGCTCTAGCTCGTTAGCTGTATTCATCAAGTCGCCAAATACTGTTTCTTGATTCTGCTGGTATTGATTGATTGAATCTTGGGCTGATGTTTCTGTTGACTCCTCTAACTCTTGCTTCTTCTGGGTTAGTTGTTCTACTTTATCTTCAAGCTGAGTTACTAAGTCTGTTACCATCTCCGCGATCGCCGGAATAGATTCATCACTAATGAAAGCCTGCAAATCTGAACTTCGCTGCTCGATATCTGTTTGATGGGTTTGCACTTGACTAGAAACATCATTTTGCAAGTAGCTTTCTTTCTGAGCAATTTCCTCCTTAATCTGTCCTTCTACTTCCCCCACCCTTTCTCCAAGAGAGGTGAGGGAATTTTCGACTTCCTGCAAACTTCCTTCAAGCTCTGAACTGAGTGTTTCTAACTCGTCGCCCAAACCTGCGATTTCTGAAGTTGTCGCCTCTTGTTCCTGACTCGTTTCATCTTGCAAGGTTTCTACGTCGCTCTTGAGTTGCCCTAGCCCTTCACTAACCGAACTTGCTTCTGTGGTTAACTCTTCTCTAGCTGTCGTAACCCGCTCTAGGAGTGATTGAGCGCGATCGCTTAAGCTAGACCAATCAGCCTCGATTTGTTCAGAAATTTGTGCTAGTTGTTCTCGTACCTCTGTCAAACCTGATTGTGCCTGGTCAGCATCATCTAATAATGCTGTTAACTTTGCCGCCGTCTCTCTCGCAGTAATTTCAAGCGTAGCCATAGCCTACCTCCATCTGCATAAATTTGATTAAAATCAACCGAAACCAACCCCAACCGAGTCAGCAGCCACCTTCACGCCTTCAATGCCATCTTCGAGCGGACTGATAAAATCAGCTAGTTCATCAAATAAAGGTTCTAGCGGTTCGCGGGCATTGGATGCCTCAGACTCAGAATCGGCAATTTTGTCACTCATTTGTGCGATCGTGTCTGTCACTTGCTTGACCGCCGCTTCAATTAGCTCTTTAAGTTCGCCCTCAATTTGTTGTTCAGCCTGCTCCTGCAAGTCATCTGTCCCTGCCTTAACAACGTTTGTACCTATATCGGTTAAATTCGTGCCGAAATCCTCATGCAGGCGGGTAAATTCATCTGCCATTTCCTGAATCTTTGTGGCAACATCTTCTTGAGCCTTGTCCATTTCATCAGTCAACTGATTCATCTGCTCTGACATGGCATTTTTAACTGACTCCAATTTCTCTTGCAAAGCTTCTACTTCCTGACTGGTTGTATCCAGCGCTGACCCTAATTGCTCTTGACTAGACTTAATTTTTTCTTGGGCTTCTGTTAGGGCTGTTTCGGTTTCTTGACCTGCGGCTTCAGTAGATGAACTACCTTCACCCAGTTGCCCTTTTAGGTCTGACATCTTTGATTGAGCCACTTCTAACTCGTTACCTAACTGCTCTTGGGCTTCAGTAATGAATCCAGTCAAGGACTCGATGCTGCTTTCTACCTCGGTAACTTCTCCTTCAAGTTGAGTTTGTTGATTAGAAGCTTCTTCTCGCAATTCACCTAGAGCCGTCTGAATTTGTTCGAGAATCTGTGTGACTTGATTTTGTTTGTCTTCAATATTAGTTACTAATGTGTCGGCTTCCGCTTGAACTTCCCCTGACAATTCAATTAAAGTATTCAGTCTTTGGGGAAATTGGGTAGCCATTTGAGATAAAGATGATAGCGCTTGACTTAAATCTGACATTTTTAAAACATCCTTAGAGCGTTGTTTTCTTCAGGCTCAGTTCTATAATTTCTTGGCGGCAAAACTTGTTTACGGCTGATTAGAACCAGCATTAAAACTACAAGCTGGAGTTGCCAAGGTGCTAAAGCTAGACTCAAAATTAGGTTAAAAACCGTAGCTAAACTTATCAATTCCGCCAGATCGGTAGCAGAATTTTTAAATATATAACCAGTTCCTAAACTAATCGTGAGGGGAATTAGAAAAAATAAGTGCATATTTGTCACCTTTTAAAATACGTCGATCGCATCAAGTACACTATTAATGGCTTCAACAGCTACTTGGGCAGCAACTAACTGTGGTAATACTGGACTTAGAGAAGTGGTTACACCCGAACCCATACTCATGAGCGCGATGTTTTCACCAACTTCTGAAATTAGTGCCTCTACGGAATTATCAATTGCATTGCTGTAAGCATCCTGCAACTCGCTTGTAAGCGTCTCGCCAGCGTATTCACTCGTTGATTGCATAATTTCTGCAACTCGCGCTTTTAAATCGTCTCCATGTCCTTCAACTTCACTACCGAAGCTCGTGAATGAGTCGCTAAAATTAACTTCAAAATCGTCAAAGCTAGAGGTAATTTGTTCTGTGTGTTCTCCAGTTAGATTGTCGCTAAAGTTACCAAAATGAGTCTCAACCTCTGAAGCGTGGGTTTCGCTAATATCGTTATCTAGTTCCTCAAAGCTTGTCTCAGTTTGAGACTGAAAAGTTTCAACTTGTTGTTGCAGTTCGGCGATCGCTTCTGCTAATTCATCAAAGGTATTCTGAGTTGTCTCCTTACCTTGTACTAAAGACTCTTCCACATTTGCGATCGCTTCTGCTAATTCACCAAAAGACTCTTTTAGCTCAGTAAAGCTCCCCTCTAGTTCTGTCTGGCTATTATTAACCTCTGACTCAAAATTACTCTGCGCTGCTTCTACAGACTGGGACGCTTCATCTAATTTTGCTTGGAGATCGTTTATAGCTTGCTGCAAAGTATCAATTTCTGCTGTTGTCTCTCCTTCCGCACTGTTAAATTCATCCAGGGATGTTTGTAAAGCCTCGGTCAAAGTTTCTAAGCTATTATTTAAGCTTTCAGCAGACTCGTCTAAAGTTTCCGTTTCAGATTCAAGCCCCGAACAAGCTTCTTCCATTTGGTCGCAGGCTTGGTCAAGTATCCCTATAAGCTCGTTTAATTTATCAGCAGATTCTTCAATGTTCTGACCAAACTCCAGAACTTGTGGCATAATAAACTCTTTTAACTAAATGAACTCGTACACTAAATTTATCGGGTTGCTTTTGCACAGTTATGCACTTTACAGGTGCTTATAAAAAAAATCAGACGAATGGTACGCCTGAATCCTATAATTATCAAAAAATGCTTAGTAGTTAAAGTTTTAGATCCGCTTAAGCTTTTGTAAATCGGCTTTTGCTTTATCCAAACCTTTCTGCTGAACAATTAAACTTTCTAAATCGCTTTTAAAAAAGCTTTGATTTGTTTTTAGTTCGCTAATATGAGCCATGAGATGCTCTCGAAAACTATCAATGATTTTTTTCAACCGTTCTTCTTCTGTTTCCAAGGCACTAACTAAATCTTGCGCCAACTTTTCCACACTGATTTTTGCAAAAGACTGGTAATAACTTTGTAATTCTTTTCTCAGTTTTTTTGCTTCATCTTCTAACTTTTGCTGCCCATCTTGAGAATAGTTGTAAAATAGTAAAAGAAATAAGAAACAAAGAGGAATTGCTAACCCAATAGTTAGCAAGACAGGGTTGTCTTTAAAACCATATAGGGGCTTAAAAAGATTTTTCATAAAATCTCTTCTATTACTAGAAGATAATCCCGTCATAGTCACAAAAGTAAGCAGAAACATTATCCCCATCCATTGGTTTCTCACCTGTCTAATTAGGTAGCTTCCTACAGAAACTTTTTTGTAGTAGCTTTCGCAACGAACTCCTGCAACTAAATCTTTTAGGCTTTTCTGAAAGCAAGTTTTATCTCGGTTAGCTTGAAATAATGAAGCTCTAAATTTAAAAGATGGAATTAAATTAAGTGTGGCGTAAGTTTTTTGAAAAAAATAACTTATACCTCCCTCTCCATAGGATGTATAAATTTGCTCCCACTCCGCGATCGCCCACTGACTTAGATTAGAGTAACAAAGATACATCATGTCAATATTAATATCAGCAGAATTTTGGGCATTACCTGAGTAGAGTTGAACATACTTAGCACCTCCTCTTCTAATTACAGATGGTTGAAGACTATCTGTAAAAAATTGAATTTTATAAGAAATACTTTTTCGATTAAATCCATCTAGTAATTCTGCTTTTGACTGATTAAATTCCAGCTTAACTTGTTTAAAAAACTTTTCTTTATCTTCATTAACTTGCTTGAGTGCTTGTTCAGCTTGCTCTTTTAAGTCATCTGTTAAATCGCTTTGTTTCAAGCTAGATAATTTTTCCTCTGCTTGTTTTATTTCCTGCTTCAATAACTCTGACTCCCTATCAAAAATGCGTTCAATTTGTACTAACTGAAACAGTGTTTGTGTAGTGAGACGCTTAATTAGTATATCTTCAGGTCTGCGTTTAACTAAAGATTCTAAAGATTTGCATAGCTGTTCGAGTTTATGCTGTGAATTAGCCTCAGTTATTGTTGATTGAGCGTTCTGGTAAAAAGGATACAAAAATAATGGAACTACCTCAATAGATGGCTCAAAGTTATGACTTTTAATCCACTCTTCCACTCCAGCCGTGTTAGCTTGAGTTGGTTGGTTTAATTGACTATTATCGGTTATATCTACTACTACAACTTGTTTAACAGCGTGAGTATTACTAAATTGTTCGACGAACCATTGTTCGCTGCTTGAAAGCATCGGCTTTAACTCAACAACTAGGCACAACACATCACAATCTACCAATTGATGAAACTCACTTAACTTTGGTGCAGCTTGCTCAGGCTGACTAGGCAGAGTAGTGATATAGAATTGGTAAAACTCCGGTAGTGTTTTATAATTGCTCAAAAAGTTATAAAGTGCTTGAGCAGAGACAGGCTCGTTACTAACAATTTGAACAGTGAGCTTTCCTTTTTTGACAACATTAGATAATTTTTCCAGTTCTTGACTAATTGCTGCAAATGTTACATCTTCACCCACTCTAGGAGTAATAAAATCACGAATCTCTTGAATGCGTTGAGCTAGTTTTTCAGATTTAGTTAACATAGTTTTGGTAAACAAAGAGGATGAGTTATTAAAGTCTTGTCACTGAATTTAAAGATGACAAACTATTCAAGACCATCTGTGTGAGTATTCAGCAGTTCTCCGGTATGTAAATTCCAATTCTTGATTGTATTGTCTGCATCGACACTGACAATAGTTTGACCATCAGAACTAATGGCAACAGACTGAACTTGACTAGAGTGTCCTTTGAGAGTGCTTAATACTTCTCCAGTGTGCATATTCCAAATTTTGATTGTATTGTTTGTACTGATGCCAACGAGAAACTGACCATCAGGGCTAATAACCGAGGAATGAGTATTCTTTGAATCGCTAGGTAGGGCGCTGTGGAGTTGCGAGTTAGGCGATGATTCAGAACTTATAGGTACTCCTGATGTTTGGCTTGTCTCAGGAAGATATTCTGAAAAATCTTGTGTTTCAGCACTTTCTTCTAAAGGAGGTGCTACTTGTTCTAACTCCTCGGCAGACTCCTCGGCAACTTCTGGAGAAGTTTCTATCTCCTGGGCAGGTACAGAAGAAGATGCTAATCTTGCTTGCAGCCTAGCAAGCAATACTTCTCGTTCTGGCGATCGCTCTGACTGTTGTGGAATAGGCGGAGCGACAGGGGTTGCTACTTGTTCTTGCTCCTCGGCAGACTCCTCGGCAACCTCTGGGGAAGTTTCTAACTCCTCAGCAGACTCCTCGGCAACCTCTGGAGAAGTTTCTAACTCCTCAGCAGACACGGAAGAAGAGGCTAATTTTGCTTGCAGATTGGCAAGCAATACTTCTCGTTCTGGCGATCGCTCTGACTGTTGTGGAATAGGTGGAACGACAGAGGTTGCTGTTGACTCCTCTTGCTCCTCGGTAGAGGGAAGTGTTACTTGTTCTAACTCCTTGGCAGGCTCTTCGGCAACCTCTGGAGAGGTTTCTGATTCCTGTGCAGACTTATTAGCAGCCAGTCTTGCTTGCAGCCTAGCAAGCAATACTTCTCGTTCTGGCGATCGCTCTGACTGTTGTGGAATAGGCGGAGCGATAGGGGTTGCTATTTGCTCTTTTTGCTCCTCGGTAGAAAGATTGGTGGTTGCAATTACCTCTACTTTTGGCTGTTTAGTAGATACATCCTTAGAAGTCTTGTTTGGCTTGTGCTGCTCAACAGAAGATTTGGCAGCAGAAGTTATCAATTCTAGTAACTTAACTTTAGCAAGCAAAACTTCAGAAGCCTCATTTAGCTTGCGCTTCTCCATAGACAATTTAGCAATAGCGGCTATTTCATTTAGTTTCTCCGTAGAGATATCTTTAGTCTTGGTTATCTTGTGCTGCTCAATAGAAGGATTAGCGGTAGCTGCAATAACTTGTTTCTCCTTAGAAAAATTAGAAGGTTGTTGTCTTGTTAACTTAGGTTGTGGCTGCTCAATAGGAGGATTAGTAGTAGCTGCAATGACTTGTCTCTCTCTAGGAAAACTAGGGGGTTGTTCTCTGGCTGACCTGGCTCTATTTAGATTAGTGGGGCTACTAACTGTAAAAGGTTTATCAATAGTTTGAGGTGGCTTTTCTATCCGAGGGTTGCTCAAATTAGAATTATTTAGTGTTCTGGCTTCCTTGTCAGGAGTATTTTTTAGGGAGTTATCCGATTTAGAAAGATTTTGCTCGGAGCTATTTGGTTTAGAAATATCTTGCATAGGCTTATCTGCCAAGGTAGAAATTCCAGCAGATAGAGCTACAGCAGAGGCTAAACCCGTGCCAATTCCAGCCCAAATCCAACTTCTGTTTTTGGCATCTGTTGCTTGTTCTGATGAATTAATAGAGAAAACTGCTTCTTGACTTGGCTCAGAAAGGGGAAGTTGAGACAGCAGGGTAGAAGGAGTTGATAATTGTTGAGCAGGAGCTTCTAGTTGGCTTGGCTCAGAAAGGGGAAGTTGAGACAGCAAGGTAGAAGGAGTTGGTAATTGTTGAGCAGGAGCTTCTACTTGAATAGAGGAATAACTAGAAGGGTTTGAGGGCTGAGGTTTGGTCAATGGCTGGAGGGCTTCTAGTGCTTCAAGGGCTGACTGGTAGCGATCTTTGAAGTGGTAGGACACCAGTTTGCTGATAAAAGAGGCTAGATCGGGACTAACTCTAGCCTGTTGCTGCCAGCAAATCTCATCTGTATCAGGATCTAGCTGAAATTGGGTGGGAATTAAGCCAGTCAATGCTTGAACGCTAATAACACCGAGTGCGTAGAGGTCGCTGCTTGGGCGAGGATTACCCTGTCCCTGCTCTGCTGCCATGTAGCCTTGAGTGCCAATGGGAATAGTAGCACTATGATGACCTTGAGGAGTTACGGTTTGAGTTCTAATTTGCTTAACGCTACCAAAGTCAATTAAAACTAACTTGTTATCACGCTTGCGCTGAATTAAATTGTCAGGTTTAATATCGCGATGGATGACTCCATGAGTGTGGATAAATACCAGGAGAGCCAAAACTTCTTGCAGCAGTTGGATAACTTGACTTTCCGACCAGCAGCAGCCAGGCTGGATTTTAGCACTGAGTGATTGACCCTCAATATATTCCTGAATCAGGTAAAAATTCTGTTCCTCTTCAAAGTAAGCCAATAGCTGAGGAATTTGATTATTGTGACCGAGTTTCTCTAGAATTTCAGCTTCGGTTTGAAATAGACGTTGTGCAGTTTGTAAAAAGCTGCGATCGCTACTAGCAGGTTTGAAGTGCTTGACGACACAAGTGGGGTTACTTGGTTTATGGATATCTTTGGCGAGGTAGGTTTGACTAAATCCCCCAGCACCTAAAACTTGCATAACCTGATACCGCCCATTTAGTAACTTGCCTAGTACAGTTGTTGTACTTTCTGTTATAGATACTAACTTTGACGGCTGACCACTCTGCTGGGGGCAAAAAGCTTTTAAGCCAGAAAATCTTTGAACTTGTCTGGAAGCATTTGTAGTGAGTGCGTTCATGTTAGTAATTTTCTATAGCAGAATAGTATTTTTGAGTGCTTCTACATATTTCATCGGTCTGGTTTCACTTACTTATGCAGATTTCCTACAACTTGAAAAAGGAGGAGAGCGACAATCATCAGAACAGAAAACCGGAATAAGCCTGTAATCCCTATTAGTGGTAAAAGTAGCCAAAACGCATTTTGGGGTTATTTGTATAAACCCTTAAAAAAGGTGATTAAGGCTTTTGATCTAGAATGGGTCTTTACTCTTGCATTAGCGCATAACCAATGAGAGCTGTGCGTTTGGGACAGTATCATTACTCTTTAAAGCATTTAAGAAGTGCTTTTTGAGACACTGATTCAAGACACAATATGAGTGAGTCTCAAAAAGTAGAGTTTTTAAGACTTATTGGAAAAAAAAGCCTTGCTGATAAGAGGCGCGAAGGTGATAATAATGCCCTACCTCCTGCATTGCTATTCCCCCGAATCTAGGGTTTATGCAAAAAACTCCGGTTAGGACTACACACTTGGCTACCACAGTGGGATCTTCAAAGTCTGTGTCTGTATGCGTTACTTCATTGCCCGAGCGCCGCAGTTGGTGAAATAAGCGGTCAACCTTTCCTTTTAGCAATCCGCGATCTTTTAGACGGCGTAAGAGATCGATTTGTCGCTCATCGGGTGAGACATACAACCCCACTTCGGCAGCTACTAACTGCGCCAAGAGTTCGCCAAATTGACGCAGCTTGATTAAACAAGTGTTGGGATCAGAAGTGAAATACTGCTCGGCTAGAGCGCCCAAGCGCACCAGCTGTGGATCGTGAACAGCGAGAAAGGCAAAATTGAACGATACTACCATCATGATCTTTGCGCCTTCCTAAATTGGCTGCTTTTGAAACGACGGCTCTGACGATTGTCCTTTGCTTTAAGTATTCCCAAATCGCGGACTGATTCTTCAACTACAGAGAAAATTAACCGATTCTTTACAAATTGTAAGCTTTTCAAATATGCACTTTTGAAAGTCTGTATAATTGCAATTATGCAGACTTTCAAGTTTTAAGTAAGGAATGTTTGACTATTTGACTTAAATTAACCTGGTAAAAATAACAAAATGCAAATTGTTAGCTCTATTTCTTTGGCTGGTGGTCAAGGAAAAACAACTGTAGTCTTGTTTGTAGCCCGATTGCTGGCGGGGCAGGGACATACAGTTTTAGTCATCGATGCCGATCCTCAAAGTAGCCTGACTACTTTTCTAGGGCATCAAGTTGAGCCAGATAGTCCAACACTGTTAGAAGTTCTCAAGAAGCAAGTTAACACCGAAGATGGAATTTACAAGACACGATACGACAATCTGTTTTTAATTCCTTCGGACGACGCACTCGATACCGTGCAGGACTATTTGGCTGGGAGTGGTGCAGGTGCGTTTACTTTGAAGCGACGGTTAGCTTCTATTGCTAAGTTGTTTGACTATTGCATAGTTGACGCGCCACCACAGCGATCTCAAATTTGCTTAACAGTAATTGGTGCGTCGAATGCGTTGATGTTGCCCATTGAGACATCAGTTAAAGGGCTACAGTCTTTAATTCGTACTTTGGAATTGATTGGCGAACTTAGAGATGACCAAGAGGCATTTGACGGGATAATCCTGGGCGTAATTCCTTTTCGCGATCGCTGGGTTGGTATACGTCGTACAACGGAAAGTGAAAGCAATATCGAGTCGATGAGGCAAATTACCCAGCAGTGGTTTAACGAGGATTTGGTGCTGCCATCGATCCGAGAATCGGAGAAATTTAAGCAGGCTATTAATCGGGGGCAGACTCTTCATGAAATGGGGCAAAGTGACTTAGCTTACCCCATTGAGGTTTTGGTAGACAAAATTGCTAAGTTAGACGGAGGAGCTAAATGACTGAACCTGACGATATTCGTAGTTTTCTTACATCTAAATCCAGGGCTAAGGTGACTCCCCGCGATACTTCATTGATGGGTAAGAAAACGCTTACTGAGTCAGATGAATTATCAACTCCTGCGAATCACGCCCCAACTAAACCAGAAGTTCAAGCTTCAACTGAGGATTTGGATGGATTGCAGGCAGAATTAGAAAAATTACCGACTGTAGGCAAGCGTCTAGCAATTCATCTGGAGCAAGGTGTTAGAGCTTCATTAGTCCGATTATGTGACGACAACGACATTACACCGGAAATTTTTATGGAGGCGGCGTTTGTTTTATTGCTTGAGAAGCCAGCATTAGTAACGGAAATTGTGACTGATGCCAAAGTGCGGTTGACTAAACGCAAGCAAGCTGGAATGGTTCGTCGCACAATGGCGATGGTACAAAAATATGATAGTTGAACGCTTGAAATCTTAGTATAAGGAGTGAAATTAGCGAAGCTACTACCAGGGGCAAGATAGCTTAAAACTCTTATGCAGTAAGCTTTTCAGAGCGTTAAAACTAAGCGATCGCGGCGGAGGCGAATATTGTAGCCTTTAGAGGGTAAGATCAGCACAGTAGGGTTATGAAAACAACATTGTAGTTTCTCACGCTCAAGTTCTTATGTGGTACGCTACTGCTGTATCTAATTGAAGTATTAGGTCAATTCATACAGTTTTGTCCCTAGTAACTATGACAATTGTTGGTGGTTTATCAAGTTTTTAACGTAACTTTCTGCTCCAATGCTCATTTCATCCCTTCCTTTTTAAAGCTGACTTTTTGTTCTGACCTGTTTGTAGAGGGTTTCCATTGCTTCAATGAAGGAGTTTTCGCGGTGCCAGAATGCAGGAAACTCGCCCTGTTTTTTCACCGGAATGCCGGAAACGAGGGTTTGAGGGAGCGGTTCAATGGTCGGAGGGAGCCGTTTAGTACCGTGCCAGAAGTCGCGTAACCCTTTGACGCTTTGCGGAGAAACTGTTAAGGGTCGGGTGTAGTAGGACAAAACAGATTGAGGAGCGCGTTGCGCGAAACGTTGTAGTTCCGCAGAGAGTGCCTGCCCCAAAGGAGATTTGACCAGTTCAGAGTGTAAATCCTGTCGCGACAATCCCCGCAA
>JACCVJ010000663.1 GCA_013698215.1 Tatlockia sp.
GAAACCAGCCGACCAGTATTAGTACGTTCTAGCTTTTCTGAGTAGCAAAGGTAGTCATAAATGGCTGAACCCTCAATGCTTTGGAAGTTTAACCGGGCGATGTCTGGGTCAATGCAGCTATTGTTTAACTCGTTTTGATGTTTTGAGGTAAGCATTAAGACTTACCTCCAGCCGTCTGCCAAGGCTCTTGCTCGTCATACCAAAGCCACCAATCAATCTGCCTGCTATGGTCGGGATTCCAGGGCGAATCGATTAGCTTTTCTAGGTGTTCTGGCAACGGGGGGTAAGTTACTGGAAAATTTTTCTCTAGGGACGTAGACTTAAAAGTTGATATCATTGATTTAGCTCTTGGAGCCTTTTACTCCTTGTGCAACGTTGATGTTGATGTTTGCCACATACCCGTGTGGTGAATAACTCAAATCCCCGCCTTGTCATCCTGCTGAAACAGGATATTTTGGCATTTAGGGTATTGAGATTGTTTGTTAGTGGAGTGTGATCCTGATAGTGGTTCAAAGTTTGGCTTCCGAGAACACTTCAGGGTTTTACTTAGAATGAAAGAAGCACTTACAAAGTTAACTCCGTAAGTGCTTCTTGTTTTTGCGGCTTTTTCAGGTAATCTATGAGCGCTAGTCTGACTAAAGCAGTTTTGCTAAGTTTCTGCTGCTTCGCTTCGGCGACCAGAGTTTCATAGGTTGCAGAGTCAACTCTAGCTGGAACAACTTTATCCAGAGGCTTACGCTCAGGTTTTGACATAATCAAGTCCATTAGTTTTATACTGTTAACCGTTTAATTAATTTATTAGCAAGCTTTTAGACTGTAAACATTGTAGCAGTAAGTTGTAAAGAGCAGACGTAAGAAAATGTGATTTTATCTTATTAACCTTTTTACCACTAGATAGCCCAGAAGTGTTAGGGAGAGAGACGCTGTGCGTTGGGGGGCTAGTCTTCCTCGATCCGACAGCCGATATATCAGCCCACGACTTTCTAGTCGCTTGATAGCTCTTGAAAAAGCAGCGCGATCAGATGGAGTCGATCTTCCAAACCACTCTTCTGAACCCCATTTAATGCCGTATAATCCAATAATTGATTCGGGATTCAGCACTTTAGTTAAGATTTCTTTCTGTAATTTGCTGAGTTTACTACCAGCTTTTTCTGTTTCTTCCTTCAAAGTTAGGTCTAAAAGCTGCTCCAACTCTTGCCGAGATTTCCTAGAAAATCTCTTTAGCAACTCCTCTTTCGCTTTGAAAGCAAACATAGTGAGAAAATAGGCTTCTTTGTAACCGACATCAATGGGTAAGGATGGATCTGGGACTAATACATTCCCCAAAAAAGAACTTGGGTTGTCAGGTTCTTCCTCCAACTCAATGGCGCGGTTGGCAAGAAATAATTTGTTTTCCCAAAATTTTTCAGGAACATCAAAGATGCGCCAAATAAGTTTTATCTCTTGTTTGCCAACTATCCAAGTGAATTTGCCTGGGAATATGCTTAGTAGTAGTTCACCAGCTATTTGAGATAAAGCTACCTCCTTTAAGCGTTCCTTATTTCTTTGAAACCGCTCACTCTCACTATCTGGCATCATTTGGTGGCTCTGGCTGGTTTCTTGCCTATGTCTGAGTTTGTCAATGGTAAGTGAAAAAGCCTCCGCCAGTACCCCTTCTCGGTCGAGTTGTTTTGTTGTCATTGGTTTTGCTCCTACTGCATCAATCTCAAATAGCTACGTCGATCCTGAATCGGAGATGTTGTAAAATTGTTGATATGCTAAACAAAACTCAGAAAAATAGTAGTATCAATAGTATCAAGAGCAGTCATGATTACACAAGTATTACATTGTCCTTACTGTCAGGGAGTAGATATTGTAAAAAATGGAAAGACCCCTCAAGGGAAACAACGTTACCAATGTCGAGAACTTGCTTGTGATGGTCGAACATTCATTTTAAATTATGATTATCCGGGTCAGTCTCGAAAAGTAAAACAACAGATTGTAGACATGGCACTGAACGGCAGTGGAATTCGAGATACCGCAAGAGTATTACACGTTAGCACTAGCACTGTTATTAAAGAACTAAAAAAAAACAAACCCAATTGCAATCAGTGAATTTATCAATTTTAGAGCAACTCAATTGTGAGTCGATAGTGGTTGATATTTGCCTAGTTAAACCTGTAGAAATATTATCACAAGTGGAATCGGAACTAGATGAAATGTGGAGTTTTGTTGCCAAAAAAGCAAATCAGAGGTGGTTGTGGCATGCCATTGAGCGTAAGAGCGGAAAAGTTCTAGCCTATGTTTTGGGGACACGTAAAGATGACGTTTTTATACAATTGAAAGGTTTATTAGAGCCATTTGGAATTACCCGTTTTTACACCGATAATTGGGGAGCTTATTCGCGGCATTTAGATCAATCCTTGCATAAGATTGGCAAACAAAACACTCAAAAGATAGAAAACAAGCATTTGAATTTACG
>JACCVJ010000694.1 GCA_013698215.1 Tatlockia sp.
ATTCATCCAAAAAATGCCTTTTAGACCAAGCTATTACCGATGCTCTCGCTGCGGTGACTCCTCAAGATATTATTGGCTGGTTCACCCATTGCTGTTGCTATGTTTCACCCAACTGAGAATTGCTGTAGGTTAATTGGCACAGTATTTTAATACGGTATAGGGGTAGATATAGCGAAGCTGTCACCAGGGGCAAGATCGGCTAGAAGTAAGGCTGGTCGTAGGTTTTAACAAAGAAACTAGGGGTGGATGTGTTTTGCTGATAAAATCTCACTCAGTCCGTCCAGAAGTCTTTGAAGCGCCCTGGAGCTAACTCGGTATAACGAACCGTATGCTGAATGTTTTTATGTCCCAAATAAGCTTGAATCGCTCGTGTATCGTGTCCTTTAGCCGCCAAATAAAAACCGCAAGCATGGCGTAACATATGTGGATGCACAGAAATTGGCAAGCCAGCCTTAACACCTGCGCGCTCAATAATTCCTCTAGCGGTAGCCGCTGCCATCGCTGCTCCACGCTCAGACATAAACAAATAAGGGGAATCAGGGTACTCCCGTTGCAACTGTCGCAACGCCCGCAGTTCAGGTCCGCGTAGCGGGTGTGTGGCACTGATGCCGTGCTTCAGCCGATTAATATAAATTGTGCCGCCACTGAAATCCACCTGTGACCATCGCAGCGCTACCAGTTCGGAGATCCGTAGACCGTCGACCAGCCTTACTTCTAGCCGATCTTGCCCCTGGTGACAGCTTCGCTATATCTACCCCCAGTAGGGGCTTTTCACGCAAGTTTGTGTAAATCTTTAGTGAAGTTAGGTAAGAGTATGCGATCGCATTTATAGTCTCCTAGCTCTTTGTTCTAAAACTATTGCTTACTTACTGCATTACTGCAATAATGCAGTAAGTAAAGCATTACCCAATTAAGTAAATGGGGACTGTAATAGGATTTATCAATGAAAAAGGGGGTTCGGGGAAGTCCACTTCTGCCGTTCATTTTGCCTGCTGGCTAAGAGCGCAAGGTGCGATTGTTCTATTGGTGGACGCTGATACGCAAGTTAGTAGCTCCGAGTGGTTGAAGGCGATGGATAACTCTCTTCCCTATCAAGTGCTAAACCAGCCGGATGACCTGCTAGAATCCCTGCCGGATTTAGCGGCAGACTGCGACTACCTGGTAGTGGATGGTCCTGCGGGTTTGTCTGAAGCGACTCGGGCAATTTTGTTTCGCACTGACCTAGCTATCGTGCCGTGCCAGCCTACGGGTCTAGACTTGCGCTCGGCTTCTAACGCCGTGCGACTAATCCGCCAAGCGCAATCAGTACGTTCTGGTCCACCCAAAGCAGCTTTGTTTCTGAACCGAGCCATAAAAGGGACAAAGCTTAAAGAAGAAGCCTTGCAACTATTGAGCAACTTTCCCGAACTGCGCCTGCTGCATACCGTAATTCACCAAAAGCAGGCGATCGCCGATGCCAGTGGTCAAGGGACAACAGTTTGGGATTTACCTGGGCGACCTGCGGCGGAGTCTGCCAGGGAATACCAACGTTTGTTTAAGGAGATTTTAGGGCTGCTGCCATGAGTACCAAAAAGCCAAGAAAGTCATTGCAGGATACCCTAGCAAGTCAATTTGTTTATGGTAGTCAGGAGCCGCCCGAAGAAATTGCTGCTTTGGCGACGGTGAGAGTGCCAGTACCGCCGGAACCTGTAAAACAATCAAAGGAAACCGATCTAATGTCTAAGCTCCAGACCCCAGCCAAAGAGCCAACAGTGCGATTCACGGTGGATCTATCAGAATCTATGCACCGGAGGCTGACTATGCTGGCGGCAAAAACTGGCAGAAAAAAAGCTGACATCGTGCGCTTATTACTAGATGAGGCACTGACAGATGTTGATGAATGATTGTAGGTCAGTCGTAGTGAAGATCGAACTTGTAGAAAATTTATGCTTGTAAAGTGTTAGTTCTATCTATATATAATGCTATTACTAAAGTTGTACAATAACTTTAGTAATATACTGCTTTAAAAGTTTTATACAAATCGGAAAATAGAAAATAATAGCCTTCTAGATACTTTAACTGTTTGGATAAACAGCGCTCGTTTTATCTTAGCTTTGTACTGATTCTGCTATTCTTTTTGACTATTAAATATATCAGTAATATTATTTTGATTTAAGGTTTCTTTTAGCTTCTGAAGAGTCTCTTCAGACCATTTATTTGCCTTGCCAGTTTTACCTGTAGATATGCAGATATGGTACTTAGTATCGTCTCGCAAACCAAGGTTTTTAATCATCTTCGTAACGTCATAATTACGAACCCCTAAAGTTTCAGCTAAATAACTACAAGTATAAGGATAGTATTCTTCCTTTGCCAGATTAATTCCGCTAAGAACGAGGTCTGTAGCATTGAGATCGGTCGTTACTCTTAGAGCCGCATCTTCTGCTTCGCCATTACGAACTGCTTCAAATTGGCTCACCACTCGATTAATGCTAGTTTCTAGCCTCTCAATTTTTGCAGTTAAACGATCGTCAACAACCTCAGATAAAATTTCTCTGAGCCTGCCAAAACGTTGTCTCAATTGAGTGGTTGGTAGACTTGCGATTGAGACGGGCATGACTCAATGGGGTTACATTGTTAGGCTCAGACGACATAAATTATTCCTTAAGCTACTTCAATCGATTTATATTTTTCCTTGAGCCGATCTCTTACACAATTTTGCGTGACATCTGCAATTATTTCAAGGTCTTCGTTAGACAAAATATTTCCTAACTCTTCTTGCAAAATTGACATCAGTTTTTCCTGGTTGATATGAACTTGAGCTTTAGCTATATATTTTTCTAAGTTTTGACCTAAATCTAATCCGGCTTGAATGTCACAATTTACTTCATCTTCAATTTGAACTGCCCATCTTAACAAATTCTCGTCAAAGTTAATATTCATCTCTCCCTCAGTTTCTATTATTGACAACCCCTACTAATTCCAAAGCTTTATCTAAAGATAATTCAAAATATTTCAGGTTTTGTTTTTCAGCATCATATCCAAAATCAACCATTTTTAGCTTGGCGTAAAAAGCTTCAGCCTCTGGTAAAGCGTGTAAGCCTAACCTACCCTTGTAACCTGAGTCAAAGCTACGCTCTATTGCAAAAGTGAAAAGAGTAGTCCCAACACCTTTAAAACTTGGTGGATTTTGAATAGAAGGACGATTCCAAGGGGCTGTAGAAAGGTAATCTATGTAAACCAGATTTTTACCAGACTCTAAACGGGAACGGTGGCAGTCAAGCTCCAAAATCATTAGCCCTTGAGTAATGTTCTCGCATTCCAACGCATAGTTTTCGTAATTTGGCGTTGAGAGGTTCAGATACTTATTTACCCAATCCCAATGCCGATCCTCGGCAGTCGAAGTCTGAAGTCTAGGTTTCCAAAACGTATCAAAATCAGCTAGATGTTTAGAAGATAAATTAAGTAAGTTTGCATCGACCACCTTTGTGTCGCCGACACGGAGAAGTTTGACAGTTTGCTTCAAGATAATCTCTCGCTTTTGAGTGAGCTATACAAGAACTACTTCCGACTTCTCTTTATCTACCGACTCAAAGTAAAACTTCTCTCCTTGATTGATACGCTGTTCAAGCAGCCCCATCATCCTTAAAGCCTGTCGCAGAACGGCTGACTTGCTCATTTCTTTCTTTTCGCTGAGTTCTGCTAGTAGCTCTAACTCAACTGGCGACAGGTTGATCGAAATTAAGGTTTTTTTGCTCAAAACATCTTGCCTCCTTTAGCCCTACGTCTATATATTATATATTAAAATTATATAGTATAATTGTACTATAACGAGGTCAATACTTGTTAAAATTTATTTTCCTTAATAGAACGAGAATAAGAGTGGTGTTCGCCCCCCAGGCATAACACCTTCCTGACCAACCGAAAAAAGTGAAGGTTATCCAACCATCAGCAATATTTGGCTAACCTTCACGTTTAGACGCGATCGCATCTAAACGATCCCCCGGTGAGATTTAATGTCCCCATCAAGTGCAACAAAACTAGGTATATTATTTGGGTTGCAGCCCACTTAAAACAAAAACCGACAATTCTGCCGGGGCAGCAAATGGTAGAGCGGGCGAATGTCAGATAATATTAGTTATCTACCGAAAGCAAAGAAAGAGAGAAAGCTTTAGGGAGCATGAAAATTGACCGACACGGCAGAGCTAAGATTATTACCCAGCAAGAGATCCAGTTGCTATTTAGTCAGGGGCTAACTATCGACCGAGATCGCGCCTTGTTCGGCATCTGCTTGTACACTGCCTGTCGGATTGCTGAAGCTTGTACCTTAAGGCGAAAGGATGTGTTCGACGAAAAAAGAAGAGTGCGCCCGGAACTAATCATTCGTAA
>JACCVJ010000701.1 GCA_013698215.1 Tatlockia sp.
CTAGGAGGTCAATTTATCCTCAGCGCTGCTAATAACGCCCACTACAGCCCCGCCATGCCTGCTCAACACCATGCTCAAGACGTAATGAGGGCAATTGAGAGCGATCGCTGGGCAGTACGAGCAACAAATACAGGTTACTCTGGCATTGTCGATCCCCACGGCAAAACAGAGTGGATATCTAAGCTCAATACTTATCAATTACACGCTGCAACTATTTATCGTCGGGAAACCAAAACATTGTACGTGCGTAGTGGAGATTGGTTAATGCTCTTACTATTAACGTTGAGCTTGATAGGTTTGGGGATAATCTTAAATAATAGTAGAAGTCGCCACGAGCAACCAAGGCAAGTTTAAAATTACCTGTATTATCAGCTATGATTCAGACCATATCTAAACAAGTGACCTTTGACGAGTTTATTGCTTGGTACCCAGAAAAGTCAGAATCTCGTTATGAACTGCACGATCGCACAATTGTCGAAATGCCTAAACCGACTGGGAAACACTCAGAAATAGCAGGTTTTCTTGCCGCAGAACTTAACTTTGCAATTAGACAACATAAACTCCCTTACTTTATACCCAAAGAGTGCGTAATCAAGTCTGATAGCGATCGCTCTGGCTACGAACCCGATTTGATAGTTTTGGACAGACAAACTATTATTAGCGATCCTAGATGGGAAAGAGAATCAATTATCACATCTGGTAAGTCTGTTAGATTAGTTATCGAAGTTGTCAGCACTAATTGGCGCATTGAGTACGATCACAAGCTTGCAGACTATGAAACTTTGGGCATTCCTGAATACTGGATTGTAGACTACTTAGGTTTGGGCGGTAAACGGTATATAGGCAACCCCAAACAACCAACAATTTCCGTTTATAGTTTAGTTGAAGACGAGTATCAAGTTAGTCAATTTCGAGGTAGCGATCGCATCCAGTCGCCGACTTTAAAAGACTTAGATTTAACCGCCGAGCAAGTTTTTACTGCCGGAATCCTTACTTAGATATTTACCTCAAATGGATCTTCTTTGGGCGGATGCCAACCACCTTTTATCCAAAAAGTACGCGCCCTTTGAATAAATCTATCATTATGCAATTCGTCATTTAGATCGATTCGATTATTAGTTGCTCTACCGACAGAAGTTCTACTAATAATTTTTACTCCATCAGCCGTCCAAATGAAATGTTTTGCCCATAATTGCTGGCGTGGCTGAAATAAAGGGGTTTCTAACGCAGTTTCCGAGTCAATCCCGGTTGTAAAATTATAACGACGTTCATTACAACGACGACAAGCTAGGGCTAAATTATCCAATTCGTCCGAACCCCCCAACGATTGTGGGAGCAAATGCTCTAAAGTAAATAAATCTGCACTGCTCCATTCTGGGGAGTGGCAATATTCACACAAAAACTTAGCTCTTTCTCGCACTAACTGACGAGTAAGCTTGTTAATTGTCATGGTTGAGCCATAACCATAGCATTAATCAAAGTAAAAATTCTAGATAACTCGGATATTCCGGCTAGTTCTGTTGCTTCGTCTAATGTCAGTACTCCATTTTTATTGCGTTCTAATAGTTCATCAGAACGAGACTGTAGCTCGTCAGTAAACTTAAATAAATTGAAATTATTTATTTGTTCAATTTCAATGCCATTAGGAAGCAAGGATGAAGGCTGAATCATCATTTGTGCATTCATTGTTTTTACTTTATTTTCAAATAATGAGTATTGGTTTTATTTTAAGGTTAAAATTATTAAATTACTTACAAGAATTAATGTTTTTAGCACTTAATTTGAAAATAAATGTAACTGATTTGCTACAATTTGCGATCGCTCTAAATGGGGAACATGACCGCAATCAAGCCATACTAGCCGAGAATGGGCGATCGCACTTTCAAACTTTTCCGCGTCTATTTTCGGCAATGTCTCATCTAATTGACCCCATAAAATTAATGTCTGCGTATTAATTTGGGCAATTTTTCCCACTAAATCACCATAACCGCCACTTTTAGTAAAGCTCATCATTGCGGCTTGCCAATTGGACATTTCTAAGTGCAGTACAGCACATCTAATCGCTTCAATTTCGCTAGGCTTCAAATTACCAAACTTGCTACCTAAAAATAGTGCTTGCAATTTGCGCTGTCGCCAATACTCTATTGCTAAATAATCTAGCGGTGGAAATAACAATTTTCCTAACGGGAAATCACCACTAAAACCCACACTATTGATTAATACCAGTTTTTCAACAGCATGGGGATAGGAAAAAGTAAAATCTATGGCGGTAGCACCTCCCATAGACGTACCAACTAGCATTACTGGGCGGTTGATTAGCGTTTGCCAAAAGGCATATAAATGAGTTTTGATTGTGCTGGGATTGTAATCAATTTCTAGGAATCTTTGAGTAAATCCAAAACCCAATAAATCAACCGCCCATGTTTGGTTGCTTTTAGCAAGTATAGGGAAAAGGGCGCGAAACTCTAAAACGGAACTATCAAAACCATGTAGTAATAGTATTGGCGTTCCTGTACCTTGGCAAACGTAAGAAGTTGCGATCGCATTTTGGCTTAAAGAAGTCCTAATTTGCGATCGTTTAATCCTCTTTGCTAAAGCTATTGAGTTATTTTCTTGCAGTAAATTAACTTCATAGGGCAAAAAACTAGGAAACATTTTA
>JACCVJ010000014.1 GCA_013698215.1 Tatlockia sp.
TGTTTCCGATGAGCGATTGGGAAGACAATTTAGGCGAAACAATCCTTGAATCAATGGGTACTGAATTAGCTTTAATTGGTGCAAAAGCCCAACAATTAGGCATTAGATTAGTTTCTCATCCCGATCAATTTGTGGTTTTAAGCTCAGATTCAGAGCAAGTGTTGGCAAATAGCATCAAAATCCTGGAAGGACAGTCAAAAGTCTTTGATTTACTCGGACTTGCGCGATCGCCTTGGGCATTAATGAATATTCACGGCGGAAAATCGCAAAGAATAGATAGGTTAGTGGAAGTATTAGCAGAATTACCTGTACATATCCGCGATCGCTTAACCTTTGAAAATGACGAATACTCTTATAGTTCCACAGAAATTCTAGAAGTCTGCAAAAGATCGGGCGTACCGATGGTATTTGATGCCCATCATCACATTTGCCACGAAGGTTTGACAACCTACGACGATCCCTCGGTAGCTGAAATGTTTTATGAAGCTAGAGAAACTTGGACTAATCCAGATTGGCAATTAGTACATATTTCTAACGGACAAAATAGTTTTAGCGATCGCACTCATAGCGATTTTATTACTGATATGCCTAGCGTTTACCGCGAAGCACCTTGGATCGAAATTGAAGCAAAAGCCAAAGAGCAAGCAATTGCTCGTGTAGAAGCCGAATGGCTTGTGAGAAAATAAATTTTAACTCCGTCGTACCGCTATCTATGCTTGCAATCGACTTTGGGACAAGTAATACTTGTGTAACTCGCACTAATCCTGTTACTGGACAATCGGAAACTGTTAGCCTTCCTGGCTTATCTCAGCAAATTGGCACTAATCCGCCCTTAATTCCTAGCCTCGTGTATGTAGAAAATGCCGCCGAAGGTAAAGTATTAATCGGGCAACAAGTACGCGATCGCGGCTATGATAGTAAAAACGATCCAAGATTTTTTCGCAGCTTCAAACGCGGTATTGGCGCAAATATTCAAGGCTTTTTACCCGAATTAGACGGACAAGTTATCACTTTTGAGCAAATAGGCACATGGTTTTTAACTAATCTAATTTCCCAACTAGGAAACATAGAATCATTAGTTTTAACTGTACCTGTAGATAGCTTTGAATCTTACCGTCACTGGCTGGGGGAAGCTTGCCAAACTTTGCCTATAGAGCAAGTAAGAATGCTTGATGAGCCTACCGCCGCCGCTTTAGGCTATGGTATGGCAGATAAAGAAAATTTGCTAGTAATTGACTTTGGCGGCGGGACGTTAGATTTATCTTTGGTACGTCTAGATGCAAGCATCCAAGCGGGTAAAACTCCTTTAGGATTTTTGCTTAAATTTGGGCAAAAATCTTTAGCTGAAAAATCTGGACAAAAGCTAAAAACCGCCCGTGTACTAGCCAAAGCTGGGCAAAATTTAGGCGGTACGGATATTGATAACTGGTTAGTTGAATACTTCGCTACAACTCAAGGATTAGCCGCTACATCGCTAACTGCTAGGTTGGCGGAGCGAGTAAAAATACAACTATCTTCTCAAGATCGAGCAAGCGAGGTTTATTTTGATGATGAAACCCTAGACAGTTACGAATTAGAACTAAACCGCGATACTTTAGAAACCATCCTCAAAGAGCATCAGTTTTTTGAACAACTAGACGAATGTATGACGCAGCTATTGTACCAAGCGCGACGACAAGGTTTAGAAATAGCTGATATCAATGCAGTGCTATTAGTTGGCGGTACGTCGCAAATGCCTGTAGTGCAAAATTGGGTGCAAAAATACTTCGATCCAGCTTTAATTAGCAATCAAAAACCCTTTGAAGCGATCGCCCTTGGCGCATTACAACTCACTCAAGGCGTGGAAGTAAAAGACTTTCTCTATCACAGTTACGGTGTCCGTTATTGGGATAGGCGTAACAATCGCCACAATTGGCATCCTTTAATTAAAACCGGGCAACCTTACCCCATGCAAGACCCTGTAGAGCTAGTATTAGGTGCTTCGGTAGAAAGTCAGCCAAGTATTGAATTAATAATTGGTGAATTGGGGAGCGAAACGGGAGCAACGGAAGTTTATTATGATGGCGAAATGTTGATTACTCGTCGCCAGAAAGACAGTCAAATTCAGGTACAGCCACTAAACGATTCTGACGGTGCAGCAACTATTGCTCAATTAACCCCCCCAGGATGTCCCGGAAGCGATCGCCTGCGAGTTTTATTCTACGTTGACAGACAGCGCTTTTTAAGAATGACTGTCGAAGACTTGCTTACAAATCAAACGTTATTAGAAGATCGATTAGTAACCCAGTTGAGTTAGTTTTTCCTAGCTTTTAGTTTTACGTCTAATTTGAAGTTGAACCCATTTTTGCCATCGCTGAAAGCTAGATTCATCGGGTTGAGTTTGTTGCCAAGCTGGGCGATCGCTAATACGTTGTCGCCAAGCATCTAAGCAAGGGTAGTTATGCAACAAAACTCCTAAACGATGAAAGAGCGGAATTGTTGCACCCGCAACAATATCACCCAGATTTAGGCGATCGCCCCCAAAATAAGTTTTTCCCTGCAACTCATCATCCAGAAATTGCCAAGCCGTAGCTAGGCGCGTCTGTTGGGTATCAGATAAAGCTTGCTGTTGGGCATTAATAACCGCCATCAAATTTGGCATCAATTCGTTTACTGCAACTTGCTGCACCATTCGCATTTTA
>JACCVJ010000017.1 GCA_013698215.1 Tatlockia sp.
ATAGTTGCAATAGTAGTATGAGCTTGTGTTTAGAGGTGGAAGACTTGGCAAGTGCGATCGCGTATCTAATTAATATAGGTTATCCGCCGCCGGGTGAGATTGTTACAGCTTCTCACGGTAAGGAAATATATGCGTGCGATCCCGATGGCAATCGATTAATTTTGCACCAGTCTTAAAGGCGATCGCTTCAAGTCACATCATATAGATAAAATACAGTACTAATGCTTGTCCCATCAATGCTCTACCAGTGATAGATCACATCTCCAAGTTTCTAATTGAACAGTATTCTGCTGATTTTGCGGCTTGGTTATTGGGTGAATCAATTAGTCTAACTACTATCAATCCTACCGAACTGAATGTAGAGCCAATTAGAGCAGATTCAGTCATGTTACTGCAATCTAGTACCGTCATCCTCCACACAGAATTTCAAACCGCCAGTGATGAAACAATGCCCTTTCGGATGGCGGATTATTATCTGCGCTTAAAACGCAAGTTTCCCGAACAGACTATTCAACAAGTAGTCATCTACTTGAAAAGGACAAACTCAAATTTAGTCAGACAAGATCGATATGTAACTCCCGTAATGACTCACCAGTTCCGTATAATTCGGTTATGGGAAGAACCAGTAGAGGTGTTTTTGAGTACGCCAGGATTATTACCTTATGCAGTATTGAGTCGCGCATCAAATAAAGAAAGCGTGCTAACGCAAGTAGTAAGAGAGCTAGAGCAGATCGCTGACCCCAGAGAACAGAGTAATTTAGTAGCAGCGACAAGCATCTTAGCAGGGTTAGAATTAGAGGAGCAGACGGTTCGACAATTAGTGAGGAGTCCGGTGATGCGCGAGTCTACCATGTATCAATCTATTTTACGCGAAGGTCGGGCGGAGGGACTGGAACAGGGTTTAATCCAAGGTCGCACCGCCGGAGAAAAAGCATTAGTTCTCAAGCAGCTTACCCGGAAGTTAGGTAGTTTATCGCCAGAAGTGACTGCAAAAGTGAGTGCTTTAAGTCTAGACAGGTTAGAGGCTTTCGCTGAAGCTTTATTAGATTTTACAAGTTTTAGAGATTTAGAATCTTGGTTGGAGTAATGCGATCGCCCGATCCACCTAGCAACCACATACTGTCCAAGATAACTTGAGCAGTGCGATCGCGCATTTAACTAATATAGGCTATTCGCCGTTTGGGAAGATTATTACAGCTTCTCATGGGAAAGAAGTTTATGATGTGCGATCCCGATAGCGATCAATTAATTTTGCACCAGTCTTAGAAGCGATTACTTTCCCCTAGTATTGAGAGGTATTGGAATGCAAGATATAGCTAGAGATATGATTGACACTATGACGCAATAGCATGATAACCGTGATAAGGCGTTAGGATGATATTGTCTTTCAAAGACGTAGGCACTGAAGATATTTTTAATGGCGAAAATACAAAGTCCGCACGTAAAACCTGTCCTCAACCCCTCTACAGCGTAGCATTTAGAAAGTTAGATCAAATTGACTCCGCCGTTGAAATAAACGAGCTTCGCGTTCCACCAGGGAATAGATTGGAAGCCTTAGAGGGCGATCACCAAGGTCAATACAGCATTCGGATTAATGACCAATATCGTATCTGCTTTATTTGGACACAAAACGGCGCAGAAGATGTTGAAATTGTTGATTACCACTAAACGCATCCACTTATCGGAAACCCAGATGATTCGTATTCCCAGCCATAGAGTTCCGACGCATCCCGGAGAGATGTTGAGAGCAGAGTTTTTAGAGCCTATGAACATAACGCAGGTTACTCTCGCTCAAGAGCTTAGAGTTCCTTACCAACGGATTAATGAAATTATTAATGGTCGCAGAGGAATTACGGCTAGAACTGCGCTGCGTTTAGCTAAATTTTTCCAGATGTCGCCTGATTTCTGGTTAAATCTTCAACTGCGATGGGATTTATATCATGCACAGCAGAAGGAAGCAGATGTATTAGAAAAAATTAAACCGTTAATGAAGAAGTAACGAGCTATCGTGATTTAACTAGGCTCTCCACCACTGGGAAGATTATTACAGTTTCTCACGGTAAAGAAGTTTATGATGTGCGATCCTGATGGCAATCGGTTAATTTTATATCAGTTTTAGTTTTAAAAAATGGAAAGAAAAGAGGTTGAGGAAAGAACTATTTTTGTTGGTTTGGCTGGGAGTTATGCTTACGGATTGAATCATTCTAAGTCAGATTATGACTATCGCGGAATATTTATTGCGCCAAAAGAATACTATTTAGGATTTAATTCTATAGAACAAAAAGATAGTGGTTGGAATGAAGAAGGGATATTTCCTTTCATAGATGGTAATGAAGATACGGTTATATACGAACTAAAAAAAGTAGTTCAATTACTATCTGCCGCTAATCCTAATGTATTAGAGTTGTTATGGTTAGAGAACTATCCTTTTATTACAGAAGTAGGTGAATATTTAATTGAGCATAGGCAATTGTTTTTGAGTAAAAAAGTTAAACATACTTACTCTGGTTATGCTTTTGCTCAAATAAAAAAGATAGAACCTCATCGGAAATGGTTGCTACAACCTCCACAAAGCAAACCTTTACCCGCAGAGTTTGGCATAGAAAATGAAGCGCCATTGACAAAAGACGAATTAAATGCCTTTTTAGAATATTTATATAACTTAGTTAGAGGAC
>JACCVJ010000022.1 GCA_013698215.1 Tatlockia sp.
AGCTATCTTTAACCAAGCTCTTACAGGTGCTAGAGAAATTCTGAACGTAGATCGTGTAGTTATCTATCGGTTCAACCCTGACTGGAGCGGCTACATCTTGAGTGAATCGGTTTTACCAGGTTTTCCTTGCGCTCTCGACAACAGAATTGAAGATGCTTGTATTAGTCAAGAACTAATTGAAGCATATAAAAAAGGTCGGGTCGTACCAACAAGCAACGTATATGAAGCGGGTTTTCATCCCAAACATTTGCAACTAATGGACAAGTTGCAAATCAAAGCCAATTTAGTTACACCGATTGTTCAAGGAGAGCAATTATTTGGCTTACTAATTGCTCATCATTGTCAAACTACCCACCAATGGCAGCCTATAGAAATTGACTTTTTGACCCAAATGTCTGCCCAGTTGGGACTAATTTTAGATCGCTTCAACTCTTTAGAGCAAACTCAAGCCGCCGCCCTTCGCGCAGGTTTAGCCAGAGATATTACAGTAAAAATAGCTCAAGCGACTCAAGCAGACAATATCTTTAATACAGCAGTAACAGGAATTCGTAACGCCATAAAGAGCGATCGCGTAGTTATCTATAGTTTCAATGAAAAGTGGCAAGGGACGGTGACAGCCGAATCGGTAGACGCAAGTTTCCCTAAAGCAATGGGAGCCAAAATCGACGACCCCTGCTTTGCTGACAAATATGTACAACGTTACAAAGGTGGCAGAGTCCAAGCTACCAACAACATCTACAAAGCTGGATTAACCGAGTGTTACCTCAAGCAACTCTCTATCTTTGCCGTCCAAGCCAACTTAGTAGCGCCAATTTTACAAAACGGTCAATTACTCGGCTTACTAATTGCTCATCAATGTTCTGCGCCCCGCAACTGGCAACAAGGAGATATTGACTTGTTCTCTCAGCTAGCAACCCAAATCGGTTTTACCCTAGACCGCGCTAATTTACTTCAACAGCAAAAATCAGATAAAGAATACCTGCAAAAACGAGCCTTAGAACTACTTATTGAAGTAGACCCCGTAAGTAAAGGCGACCTCACAATCCGCGCCAACGTCACCGAAGATGAAATTGGTACCGTAGCTGATTCTTATAACTCCACAATTAGTAGCTTGCGGAAAATTGTTACGCAGGTACAACAAGCCGCTATTCAAGTAGCTGCCACTACTACCAATAACCAAGGTTCTATTCAAGGATTATCAACGGAAGCGGTGCGCCAAGCAGAAGAAATTGCTGGCGCTCTAGAGCAAATTGCCAAGATGTCTACCTCAATTCGCGCTGTAGCTGCTAACGCTTCTCAAGCAGAAGCCGCCGTACAAAAAGCAACCGACACAGTACAAGCGGGAGATTTGGCAATGAACCGTACTGTAGAAGGTATCTCAGCAATTCGAGAAACCGTAGCCGAAACCTCGAAAAAAGTAAAACGCTTGGGTGAATCTTCGCAAAAGATTTCTCAAGTAGTCAACTTGATTGGTAGATTTGCCGCCCAGACCAACTTACTAGCGCTCAAAGCTTCCATTGAAGCAGCTAGAGCCGGAGAAGAAGGACGCGGCTTTGCGGTACTAGCGGATGAAGTTCGAGCCTTAGCACGGCAATCAGCCGACGCAACCGGAGATATTGAAGCGCTAGTAAAAGACATTCAAACTGAGACTATCGCTGTAGAAGCGGCGATGGCAACCGGAACAGAGCAGGTAATTACCGGAACGCGCCTGGTAGATGAGACTCGTCAAAGCTTGAACAAAATTACCGCCGTTAGTAGTGAGATTAGTCAATTAGTAGCCGCGATCGCCTCGGCTGCTCTCCTCCAGTCTGAAGCATCAGACTCGGTAACGCACACAATGACCGACGTAGCTGCGATCGCTGGCAAAACCTCCATTGAAGTTAATTCGGTATCGGATTCGTTTAACGACCTCTTAATCGTTGCTCAAGAATTGAGTACGAGTGTGGGTCAGTTTAAAGTCAGTTAAAAGAGTAGGGCAATTGCTGTAATGCCGCGATCGCCCTACTTCCTTGCTCAATATATCTATAAAATCTGGTATTTAATATGGCAATCGATGCTGATAT
>JACCVJ010000031.1 GCA_013698215.1 Tatlockia sp.
TTGGTTTGACAAGCAAGGCGGAGATTTTTAGAGAGAGAATGGGGGGGAAGACTGCGCCGAGTTTTATCTTGCCAAGTTACTTCCGAAACTTCGCCTTCTACCATCACAGCGCAAGTACCGCAAGTTCCAAGTCCATGACAATTGATGACTGAGGCGTTGCCATTGTAGAGATTGATATCATTATTGAGTAGTACCTGACGGAGATTGTCGCCATCACTGCAAACTATTACTTTACCCTGAGCAAAAACTTGGGGCATATTATTCTATTTTCCTATTTTTGATATCCCTCTTAGTCTAATTAGTATTTATGACAAAACAGCTTTGGATCTACGACACCACGTTAAGGGATGGAACCCAAAGAGAAGGAATATCTGTATCTATAGAAGATAAACTCCGCATCGCCAGACAGTTAGACAGATTGGGAGTGCCTTTTATAGAAGGTGGATGGCCGGGGGCAAATCCTAAAGATGTACAATTTTTCTGGCAGCTTCAAGAAAAACCTTTAACCAGCGCAGAAATTGTCGCTTTTTGTTCTACTCGTCGCCCCCATATATCGGCGGCAACTGATCCGATGCTGCAAGCGATTCTAGCAGCCGGAACTCGCTGGGTAACTATTTTCGGTAAATCTTGGGATTTGCACGTTACAGAAGGTTTAAAGACTAGCTTAGAAGAAAATTTAGAGATGATCCGCGATACGATCGCCTATTTGCAATTGTCAGGGCGCAAAGTAATATACGATGCCGAACACTGGTTTGATGGCTATAAACAAAACAAAGATTATGCCCTAAAAACCTTACTAACCGCCGTTAATGCGGGGGCGGAATGGGTAGCTTTATGCGATACCAATGGCGGAACATTACCCCACGAAATTAGCCAAATTGTCCGCGATGTCAAGCAATTTTTGCCCCTTAATACTCAAATTGGCATACATACCCACAATGATGCTGATACTGCTGTTGCAAATGCGATCGCGGCGGTACTTGAAGGCGCAACAATGGTACAAGGGACAATTAATGGTTATGGCGAACGTTGCGGAAATGCCAATCTTTGCTCAGTAATTCCCAATCTGCAATTAAAGCTAGGCTACAACTGCCTTCCAGAGGAGAAACTTACTCAACTTACTCAAGCAAGTAGATTTATTAGCGAAGTTGTCAACCTTGCACCCAACGAACACGCGGCGTTTGTAGGACGTTCAGCTTTTGCCCATAAAGGCGGGATTCACGTTTCGGCGGTAGAAAAAAATCCTTTAACTTACGAACATATTGAACCAGAAAAAATTGGGAATAGTCGCCGGATAGTCATTTCGGAACAAGCAGGACTTAGTAACGTTTTAGCAAAAGCTCGGACTTTTGGGATTGAATTAGATAAAAATAACCCCGCAGCAAGGCAAATATTGCGACATCTCAAAGAATTAGAAAGCCAAGGTTATCAATTTGAAGCGGCGGAGGCAAGTTTTGAATTACTTATGCGGGAAGCTTTGGGTAAACGCCAGCAAATATTTACAATTAAAGGCTTTCAAGTCCACTGCGATTTAGCTCAAGACGTAGATAGTTGTAATAGTAGTGCTTTAGCTACGGTAAAACTTGCTGTCAACGGTCAAGATATTTTAGAAGCTGCTGAAGGGAACGGGCCTGTGGCGGCGCTAGATGCGGCATTACGCAAAGCTTTAGTCAAATTTTATCCCCAGGTTGCTAACTTTGAATTGACAGACTACAAAGTCCGAATTTTGGACGAATATAGCGGTACTGCGGCTAGTACGCGGGTACTCGTAGAATGGCGCAGCGACTTTCAACGCTGGACTACTGTAGGTGTATCAACCAATATTCTCAATGCTTCTTACCAAGCCGTAGTTGAAGGGTTGGAATATGGTTTACTATTGCAACCTTTGGCAGCAATAGAAATTCACTAAATTGCGATCGCGTTTATTTTTTTAATACAATTCTTGAATCCCTTGTAGCTACAACTCCCCCAAAATAAACTATTCATGCCGCCGAAATTTGCCGATAACACCGCATGGCAGCAGGCAGAACTCCTTATGCAACCTGCTTTTATTCGCATTCTCGATCGCATCCGCAAGCAACTTGATACCAGTGCTTGGAAAGAAACCTATGAAAATGTACTAATTTGGCAGCCGGGAACCACTGAAGAAACAAAAACTGAAGTAGCTAATTTAGTCAAACAACTAGAATCAGCCCAAGGCGAACAGGTAGAGGAAATTGAACAAGCTTTGATGAAACTACCCACGCCAACACCGGGCTATCATTTATGTTTGCAGCAGGAAGGCTTAGAAACGGTCAAAGTCGATTTATGGGAACTCTGCTATCAGGTTTGTTTTTGCAACTATAGTTCCTTACTTGCCGAGTCGCCTAACTATATCGTGACGATTGACACTAGCTTAATTGATGAAAGAGGCGATGTTGACTGGCAACTATTGGATGAAAAAGCTACCCATTTAATCGATCGCGTATTCGCCGAGTTGC
>JACCVJ010000048.1 GCA_013698215.1 Tatlockia sp.
GAAAATCTACATTTGAGAAAAGTTGCGGATAATCCTGAAACTCTGTTATCTGTAATCTTCCGCCGTTACCTAACAATAAAAATGATGTGTCCTCTTGTGCGGGATTAAACCAAAAATGGGTTGAGATGTGCATCACAGGCATTCCTGTTCTTGCTCCTTCAAATAATGCTTCTTTTGTAAAATCATTGTTGATTTTCAATGTTCCGGGAAATACTCCGTCAACATCAGCAGCCCGGTTCTTTTCTTTGATTATGGCATTGAGTTCACTTTCAGAATCTTTTAATGCCCAAAAATTCACTGTTCTTCCGTCATAAGCCTTAACACTTGCTTTTGTTGATACACCGAGACCGACAATTTCCCAATTTGGTTTAGGTAAATCTTTGAGACTTCCCAGACTTGCCGTATTGAATACTACATTACGATACTTTTCAACTAAATAACCTTTCCCATCGTGCAGAGCCGCCATCGGAACATATCTGAGGACTCCATCAAGACTCCACATTAGAGTTTTATCCTTCTGCTTGCCGAGATAAGTTTCTAAATCAGCAGCAAGAGTGGTTTTCTGTTTTTCAGAAGTTTGTAGAAATAGTTTTTTGTAGAGTTCTTGAGCAACGGGTTGCGGGTCATACAAAGGAGAGCGAAGTGCTTCACGGAATTTGAAGACAGTTTGTTCTAAATCATTTGTGTCAATCGGGTATGCTTTACGAAATTCGGGAGTAACCAGCAGAATCCAACCGACATTGATTTTTTGATTGCTGGCTTTATTGTTATCTGTTTTGTTATCAGATTTATTTAAAGCAGGGCTGTTGACTGATTTTGCTTGAGCATTATTGTTTGCTTTTACTCCGCTGTCTTCATCAGCAGTGGTTTTGCCAACGACTGTGTAAAGAGCGACGACACCTTTGCCGAGCGCAGGCAAAATGTTTTGGATGTTGTCCTTGATTCTCAAATCAAGAGCATTTTTTACATCAGGAGCAGCAGTTGAAAGTGCTTCGATTGCCTGTCGAAGAGCTTTATTTGCAGCGGGAATTTCGATGGATTCAATTTCGCTTATGCGTTTTGTTTCTTCGGCAGTGAGAGAGTCTTTTGTTTTTGCTTTCAAGTCAGAAAGTTCACGTCCGAGAGAGGCAAGACGGTCAACTACTTTAATAACTGCTTCTTCTGCGCGGCTATAAGGCAAAGTAAAAAGCGGTTCACCGCTTCTGCGAACAATCTGTTTGAACTCTTCTTCTTTAAGTAAATCAAGAACAGCCTGTGCTTCTGGAAATCTGCCTTCTGAGATGAGGATGTCAGCTACTTTGCGATAAATCGGTTCATTGGATTTTAGGAATGCCTTTTGTGTTTCTTTATCAAGTTCCTTTATTTTTGAGCGAACTTGCTGGATGACATTAATTGCTTGTTTGCCATAAACAACGGCAAGCTGTGGGTTACCAACCGAAGCCAAAAAATTAATTATTTGGTTTAATCTATTTACATCACTGTCTTCTATTATTAAAGATTGATTGTAGAAATCAAATGCTTTCTGATTCTCTCCTAATTTTCTATATGAATCTCCTAAATCCCATAGCGTCAATGCCTCAAAACCCTGATGTTTTTCAGCGCGAGCCAGCAACAATATCTCATTTAAGTATTCAATTTCTTTTTCCTTATCACCTAGTTTTGGTATTAACATTTCAATAAGCGTTAAAACTACCACTCGCGGGATGCCTGCTGATGGAGCAACTGCTAGAGCTTGTTTTAGGTCTTCGATACATTTTTGATAGTCGCCCACTTTGATTTGATAGTCCCGCGCTTTGAAAAACTCACAAGCGTTTACCTTTAAATTTATTAAAAATGTAGCAACTATGTTAGTAATTCTACTTTCGTCACTGAGTTGATCTTCTAGCAATTTAGCTTCATTTTGGTAATTTAGTGCTTTTTGTTTGTCTCCTAATTTTTCATAAAGCCGACTTAGGGTATCTAACGATTGAACAATGTTTGACTTAGCACGTTTGCTATTAACAGTTCGGTATAGAGATAAAGCCTGATTGTAATACTCTATTGCTTTTTGATAATTTCTAAAGCTCTCATAAATTTGTGCTATGTATTCTAATACTTCCGGTTCTTCAATCTTATCGGCGCTGTTACGGCTGATTGATAAAGCTTGATTGTAATACTCTAGTGCTTTTTGAGGCTCTTCATCTATAAACGTAACACCGAGGGAGGATAATAGATCTGCTTCTCTGGATTTATCTCCCAATTTTCTGGAAATAGAAAGTGCTTGATTGAGGTACTCACGAACAGTTTTATAATCTGGATAACTAAGAGAACTTAAATAATCCAAAGAATTTAATTCACCTTGTAAATCACCAATATCTTGATATAATTTTAGTGCTTCCTTAAATTTTGTAATTGCTTCACTCTCGTTGACATAAAAAAGTTTTAATCCATCATCATAAAGTTTTTTTGCATTTAATCGTGTGCGGTTTTTCTCCGTTGCATTTTGTTTTGACCATTGAAGAGTGTATTTACCAGTAGCGGCTTTCTCTTGTAAAGCACTGATTTGTATTTCGTATTCGCCTTCTTTTTCTGTAATAAATAACAATTCTTCAAACCACGTTGTATGTGAACTATTAACCTCAACGAGTTGCTTCTGGTTTGAATCAAACAATCTAACAACCACATTAACGCTTTTCTGTTCTGCTTTGATTTGCAGAAACTCATTTGATTTCAGAGTAATACGGTACGTGTGAGATTGACCTCCAGCTAATTCTCGTTCAATTGTTTGATTGGCAGACAGTAGTTGTGCTTCCTGTGTTTTTTGTGTTTGCCCGAAAACGGCAAATACCATAATCAAACACAAAGCCGTTGCGCTAACTATTATTTTGTAT
>JACCVJ010000061.1 GCA_013698215.1 Tatlockia sp.
AGTATCCAATACTTGCGGATCGATTAGTACCAATCGTGGCTGATGGAATGCGCCAATTAAATTTTTGCCTTGGGGATGATTTACGCCTGTTTTGCCACCAATAGAAGCATCGACCATTGATAATAACGTAGTGGGGACTTGCACAAAATTAATCCCTCTTAGCCATGTAGCCGCCGCGAAGCCCGTCATATCTCCAATTACGCCCCCACCCAAAGCAACCATTGTTGACGAACGTTCTAGGCGGTTTTCTAGGGCTTTGTCGTAGATTTGCCCAACAGAGGTTAAGTTTTTATATTGTTCGCCATCCTTGAGAAGGCAAGTTGTGACATCAAAGCCTGCATTTAAAAGAGATGAGACCGCTCTTTCCCCATAATGACCAAACACTGAGGGGTTGGATACTAATAAAACTTTTTTACCCAATTTGAGGGTAGCCATTTTTTCACCCAGCAATTCTAGGTTGCCTGGTGCGATCGCAATGTCGTAAGACTCGGAAGGTAGATTTACACTAATAATAGCCATAGCAAATATTTCAATTGGCGACTGGGCGCTGCAATTACTTCAACTAATGTTTCAATATTCTTTATAGCTAATGGAGAAACACAAATGTTTGGAGTTATTTCTTACGTGCTGCTTTTGGGCGGATTTTTTGCCCTGGCGGTGGGTTTACTTTTCGGGCTACGCGCCGTTAAATTGCTGTAATTATGGTACTGGGGCGCATATATAAAACGCGCCCTACTCTTAGCCTTAACTAGCTAAAGCTGTAACATTTACTTGGGGAGTCTGAGTTTTGATTTTGGCTTCTTCTGCTAAAAATTCAGCTAATTGCGCTTCAATTTCAGCTTTGACAATTTCTCGGTATTCTAGAAAATGCTCGATTTGGGCGCAAGTTGACAAGTAGCTGCTAATCCCACCGCGATTGTAGCGATACATATTAAACAAGTTGCGCCAGAAAGCGTAACGAGTTTTACGAACTAAACCTTGTCGCCAGCAAATTGTTAGAAAAGCCTGAATTACCTTTAAATCGACTCCCGTTTTAGAAGAATTGCCTTTATCGGGATATTTGGCTTCGCCCAAAATGCGGAAGTGGCGATAAGTACGATCTAAAAACTTCTCTGGATCGTACAATTCCCAAAAAGCTGCAATGTATTCGCTGGCAATTTCTTCTAAAGGACGAGTGGGAACGTAGTTCATCAATGTAGTTTGGTTAATGTTGCCATCTTTTGACCGCAATCTACCTTCTTTTTCGAGGCGAATAGTTAGCGCTGTATCTGGCAATGCTTGCAGCATACTAAATATAGCTGTAGGAATAGAGGTTTTTTCTACAAACTTGACCACGCGATCGCCTGCGCCCGATTTTTCGCCATCAAACCCAATAATAAATCCAGCCATTACGCGCAACCCAGTACGAGTAATTGCATGAACAGAATCAGTTAATGAATCGCGGGTATTTTGAAACTTTTGCGTCAAAGTCAAGCTTTCTTCGTCGGGGGTTTCAATGCCCAAAAACACCGAACCAAAGTTACAATCAACCATCATATCCATCAATTCTTGATCTTTTGCCAAGTCAATTGATGCTTCGGTTGCAAAGGAGAAAGGATAACGCTTTTCAACCATCCAGGGCTTTAAGTCTTTAAGAAACAACTTTACATTGCGTTTATTGCCAATAAAGTTGTCATCCACCATAAAAATACTGCGTCGCCAGCCAAGATTGTAAAGGCATTCTAACTCGGCGATAATTTGATCGGGGGTTTTAGTGCGAGGTTTGCGCCCGTAAAGTACGATAATGTCGCAAAATTCGCATTGAAATGGACAACCGCGCGAAAATTGTACTGACATTTCCGAATAAGCATCAAACTTTAGCAAGTCAAAGCGGGGAGTCGGAGTATTGCTGACATCAGGTTTTTCGCCATTAACAGCCCTGAAAGTGCCGCTTTTTTCACCCCGTGCGATCGCATCAACAAACATCGGGAGGGTAATTTCCCCTTCATCCAAAATCAAAAAGTCTGCTCCCGCACCTTGAGCTTCAAGAGGTAAAGCTGTGGGATAAGGGCCACCTACAGCTACTAATTTACCGCGTTTTTTTGCTTCTTGAACTTGGGCAAGCAAATCTTTTTTCTGGACAATCATCGCCGAAAGAATGACTACATCTGCCCATTGCCATATATCTTCAGTTATTTCGCTGACATTGCGATCGACTAACTTATATTCCCATTCTTGGGGCAAAATTGCCGCCACTGTAACCAATCCCAAAGGCGGTAACATTGCTTTACGCCCTAGCAATTCTAAGGTTTTTTCAAAAGACCAAAAACTTTTAGGAAATAGGGGATATAAAAGTAAAACTTTCACGAAATATTTAACCTCTGATTTTGTTTTTAAACTTGTAAGGTCTGGGTTTGACTAACAAAGAGCAATCTGTTGGATGTTTAGTAACTTGCGATCTCTATATTTTCCTTATTCTCTCCAACATCTAAATGACGTTATTATAAAGAGTTTAGTGCAGCATCGCGGCGACTTTACTTTGGGTAACAGGTTTTTGTTGTTCTTGGGCTTCAAGTTCTAGAAACTCCTCAAGCTGACTTTCAATTTGATCGCGCACGATTTGGCGGTACTCCATAAAATGCTCAACATGAGCGCAAGTAGCGAGGTAATGTTCCGCAACTTCAGGATTTCGCTTAATCATACTAAATAAGTGATGCCAAAACTTCCAACGGGTATCGCGTTTAATTCCTTGTCGCCAAATTACAATTGCTAGGGCTTTGACAACCACTAA
>JACCVJ010000116.1 GCA_013698215.1 Tatlockia sp.
ATCGAGCGCAACACTTTACCAGTTTGGGGATCTTTAACTTCTTTGACTACTCGCTCAATTGAAAGATTCATCCCACTTCTAAAGCCCGATTCTGAACCTTTATTGATAGTAATCAAGTTGCCTGTAATATCAGCAACTATAGCGCTGACGGTAGGTAAAACCGACGGTAATGTAGCTAATTTGCTATTGGCGGTTACAAGTTCGCCCGACATTTGCGCGATCGCCGACTCGGCCGCCGTACTCAACAAAGTATCTGTATTGTCGGTGCTACTACCACCACTAATACCTAAAAAGCTACCACCACCACCGCTTTTACTTGCTTTACCCTCACCTTCAGCAACGGCTAAAATTTCCCCAGTAGTTGTACTAACTAAACGGGAATTGACTTGCACGATCGCTTTATTTTTCTCTGTGTTAGCACCAATACCTAAAAATCCACTAATACTACCACCGGATCTCGATTGTTCTAAATTAAATTGCGTAATCGTGCCAATTATAACGGCATCGGCTCCTAGTATTTTGCCAATTTGCGCGGCAGTAGAGGCATCTACTCGCCCCGATGCCCCAAAATTTTGTTCTTTTAGTATTTGTTCAACTTTGCTGCGCTCCAAGACAATGTAAGTGCCATCTTTAACTAAAGCATTGGTTAGCAAATCACTCACACCTTTAGCTGGCCCGATTCCCAGCCAACCGTAATAAAAGCCTGTACCACTGGTACTTGCAAAATCAAAATCTAACACTGCAATGCGCTTGCGTTCTGCGGGCGATTGAGCCACAATAATTTTTGCCGCCGTTGGCTCGGATATAGCAGGCGCAGGTAAAAATAAGGTTGTAGTTGTTAAAATACTTAACCCTAAACCGATAAAACAAGTTTTGATTTTCACTTTCTTAGGAATGGCAACTAATACTGGCATATAGATACAAAAGTTTGGATGAATTTCCCGAATTTTTGGCAACGCGCGATCGCTCCTAGCGCTACCCCCTGGGTAATCGCACTTTTAAAGATACTTCGATTGCAAGCAAAAGAAAATAGGACAAAAAATTAAAGTATAATTTTTATCGCCAAGTCTTACCGCTTCTAACCCTCGCTCTTGCCAATGGTGGGCTAGACTATCGGTAAATGGGCGGTTTTATAGGAGTAGATATGAAAAAAAAATTACCAATGTTGTTGTTGATAGTTGTGATATTTTTAGCTCCTAATTTAGTAATGGTAGCAAGGGCAGAAGTCCAACAACCTGCGCTCGTCAATAGTTTAAGCGATCGCGTTGCAAGTGCTGTAATTACAGAGGTATCTAAGCAAACAGGAATCTCGACAAAAAACCTCAAAATTACTGAATATAGTCGTCAAACTTGGTCTAATGGCTGCTTAGGGGTTTCTAAACCTGGTGAAATCTGCACTCAAGCTTTAGTAGAAGGTTGGCGCGTGGTGGTGTCAGGAAATAAACGTACTTGGGTATATAGAAGTAATCGCAATGGGCAGATTTTACGCCTAGAATCTCCAAAAAAACCAACGTCTTCTAACGAGCATCACCAATTAAAATAAATGGCGACCAATACAAAGGATGCTTGGTAATTAGGCTGATTTTTGCTTGGCGTAATGCTTCACCTTTGGTTTTACCCTGGTTAAGATTTTTGTAAAACACAATCATTAATTGTTTTGTCTCCTCGTCCTTAGCTAACCAGAGACTAGCTACCGCACTTCTAGCTCCCGCACGTTCAAATAAGTAAGCAATTCCCGCAAATTCTTCACCATTAGAAGATGTTTGCAAAGCGGTTTGACACGCACTTAATACAACTAAATCGGTGTTTTTGAGTCCTAGCAACGCTGCATCGGCAATATTGAGAGTGCGATCACTAAATAATAAAGTATTCGCCGACATTTTTAAGTCCGCACAACCTTCGGGTTGAAAACAGCCGTGAGTTGCTAGGTGCAGAATAGAAAAACGGGGAGCAAGGTTTCTAAAGTTGCTTAAAGTCGCTCTGTTTCTCAGGTAAAATTCGCTTGGTAATAGAGCCGTAATACTTTTTACCTCCGCTTCCGCTCCGGCTAAATTGCGTCCATCATCTGGGGAAGGATTACCCAAAGCCAGTAGATTTAGCTTTTTACTCGGCGGTTGTTGTAAAGAGCGGCTAGAAAGACGGGTGAGATTATTAATTGGGTAGTTTTCAATCAAATACTTACCCGTTTTGCTGTCAATTAAGGTTTCAAAAGGAATGTAACGTAGTTTCCCCGTCGCAAAATGCTCAGTTGAGTTGCATTAGCAATTTGAGCTTCTACGGGACGGATAAGAATATCGTAGAGTTTTGCACTTGTCGAGCGAAATTTTTTGGGGAACCTGATATCGGTTAGTTCTTGGCGGTACTGAGTAACTAAAGCGTCAAAGGCTTTGATATCTAGCGGTTGCTTTGTAACTGTGACTTTATCCTTGGTGACAACAAACAGGGCGATTTCATCAGGGACATTGCTAACATCTGTAAGTAAAACAGGCTGAATAATTACGGTTCCGGCGGGAATATTTGCCTGTAATTTAGCAATGTCGGTAGGTTGAACTTCAAATAGTTCGGCAACTTCAGAAAAACGACGGGCGGCTTCTTCTGCTTGTTGATTGATTTGGGTTTGCAGCTTGTCAACTTGTGCTGATAGTTCTACTGTAAATTTTGCTTGCAATTGTTGACGCAAGGTTTCTAATTGACGGTTAGATTGATTCCATTGCTCAATAGCTTGTTGCGCCTTCTCGTTAACAACTTTGGCATTGATTAAGCGGGAATAATCGGCAAGATCGGCGGTAGTAGTAAGATTAACCCATTCATAGGCGCGATCGGGCTGATTTTGGTCTATCAGCAGGCTAATTAACCCAATACTACCATTACTACTTGCTAAAAACTGTTGGCGATTTGCTTTTTCTAGTCCTTTACGAATTTTTAAAGTAATTTCTACGGCTTTCTCTAGATTTCTAATTGCTTCAATAGGTCTATTAGTATCTCGATAAACTGTGCCAATATTGCCGATAACTGAAGCTTGGGCTTTGATATCGCCGACTTTTTGCAAAATCGGTAAAGCTTGGTTGTAGTAAGTCAAAGCCTGCTCTTGCTGTTTGCTTTCGTAATAAACTAAACCAATGTTGTTTAAAGATACAGCTTCGCCGCTAATGTCGCCGACTTCTTTATAAATCGGCAAAGCTTGGTTGTAAAATTCTAAAGCTTTTTGGGGTTGCTTGAGATGGCGATAGACTTCCCCAATATTATTTAAGGTAGTCGCAGTAACCGGGCGATCGCCTGCTTTAAGTAAAATTGGCAATGCCTGGTTATAATAGGTTAAAGCTTTTTCTGGCTGTCCGAGGGCGTTGTAAGCAACTCCAATATTATTTAAAGTGCTTGATTCATTTGCCACATCGCCGACTTTTTGGAATAGTGGCAAAGCTTGGTTGTAGAAGTCTAGAGCTTTTTGGAGTTGTCCGATATTGTTGTAGATGCCGCCAATATTATTTAAACGTGTACCTTCAAGCCTCGAATCGCCTACAGCTTTAACAATTGGCAAAGCTTGGTTGTAATATTCTAAAGCCTTTTGTGGTTGCCCGATAGTATTGTAGACTTCACCAACATTATTAATGGTCGTGGCTTCTTGAGTGCGGTTGCTTACTTCTTTAAATATTCGCAAAGCTTGGTTGTAAAACTCTAAAGCTTTTTGGGGATTTCCGGCTGCTAAGTACGTTCCAGCAATATTATTGAGAGTGATACCAGTTCCTGTGCGATCGCCTACTTCTTTAAATATTGGTAAAGCTTGGTTGTAATACTCTAGAGCTTTTTGGGGTTGTCCGATTTCCTTGTAAACTTCACCGAGATTATTTAGAGTTCCGGCTGTTTTGGGGCGATCGCCGATTTTCTGTAAAATGGGTATTGCTAAGTTTAAAGATTCTAATGCCTGCGGGGGTTTTCCGGTAGCTAAGTATACTCCCGCAATGTTATTTAAAGTAGTAGCTTCTTGGCTAAAATAACCAATTTTTCTACTGGTTGCCAAAGCTTGGTTATAGAACTCTAAGGCTTTTTGGGGTTGACTTGCTTGATAAAGTTTACCAAGATTATTGATTATTGTAGCTTCTCCCGCAGGATTGTTAGTTGCTTTGAAGATGGGGAGAGCCTGATTATAAGTATCTAAGGCTTTTTGAGTTTCTCTGATGTTGCTGTAATTTAACCCAATACCAAGCAGTGCTGTTGCTTCCGTTTCTTTGTCTTTAGTTTGTCTAGCTAAAGACAAAGCTTGCTCAAAAATTGCGATCGCTTTTTGGGGTTGTCCTTGTTTTGTTTGTTCCAAACCCTGCTCGATTAGCGATGAAGTTTTAGGCGGCGAAGCCGTTGGAGTTCCACCAAAACCCGCAGCCAAAACACTTTTTGTTAACTCAATTGCTGTTAATATCTCTGACTCAGTTTTTTTATCTTTGAGTTTTCTTGCAAGTTCTAAAGCTTTTTGCAATGTGTCTAGGGATTGTTGCAGTTGTCCAAGTTCAGTTTGTTTTACTGCTTGCTGGAGGAGTTTTTGTAATTCTTGAGCCGGAGAAATTTGCGTTTGTGCCGAAGTCTGAGCTATT
>JACCVJ010000120.1 GCA_013698215.1 Tatlockia sp.
CGTCAGAAGCTACATCTTCTACAATCAATAAGTTTAGGGATAGTTCGATGGGCAATTCTTGCCAAGATCCAGCTTGAGAGCAATCTAACTCAGCCATTATTTGACTACTTCTAAAGTATTAGTATTAAAGCGATTTTTTCGTGCCACACTAAATTATGCTATGTTTCTCATTACCAGCTAGATTTGGAGTATAAACTGTTTTTTCCAACTTGAAACTAAAAAGAATTAAGACTTTGACCTATGATAACTGCTGCGCTCGACCTTGCGTACTTTTATCCATAGAACAAATGTATTAAAGTTAAACGGGCTATAAAAAAAGTATTGCTAATTACTTATTTCAAGTTCAAGTCCATTTTAAATCTTTAAACTCATAAGTTTTTAATTTCGTCTGTACGGGTTTTACAATCCCAAAAGATAAGTATCAAACTTTAAAATAAAATGTTGTACCTAATTCGGGTTGACTTTCAACCCAAATTGTGCCATTGTGACGGTGAATAATTCGTTGCACGATCGCAAGTCCAATACCCGTACCGGGAAAATCTTGTGGGGGATGCAATCGCTGAAATGCAGCAAACAACTTATCTGCATATTCCATTTGAAAACCGATGCCGTTATCTTGAACGAAAATTGTGCTGTCAGGCAAAAAACCAATTTTAATTTGAGGCGAACAGCGAAAGCGGCTGAATTTAACAGCATTGTCGATTAAATTACTAAATACTTGTTGAAGTAAAATAGGATCGCCCATTACACAGGGTAATTCTGTAATGGTAAATTTTATCGCCGAATTATTTGTATGCTCCATCGCCAAAGCAACGGCGGTATCAACCAAAGGACGGAGATCGACAGTTTGTTTAATTAATGGTTTTTGCCCAATCCGCGACAAGCTCAACAAACCATCAATCAGAAATCCCATTTTCTGGCTGCTAGTATCAATTATATTGAGGTAATGAGCTATTTTCTCATTTTTTAAAGCGCCAGTCGGTTCTAACCCTCGCTCTAGAGCTTCCACAAAACCAGTAATATGTCGCAAAGGAGCGCGTAAGTCGTGAGAGACAGAATAAGAAAATGCTTCTAATTCTTTATTAGTCAATTCTAATTGTGCGGTACGCTCATTGACTTTTTGCTCTAAATTTTGGTTGAGTTGCCTAACTTCAGATTCTGCTCGTTGCAAGTCGGTCAGTTGGCGCTCTAAAGATTGGGCCATATAATCAAAAGTCTGCGCCAAGAAGCTAAGTTCTTCTTGGCGGTTAGGTAAATTGGTGCGAGTAGTGAGATCCCCCGCCGCCAGGAGTGTGGTAGCATTGACTAAACTTTTTAAAGGACGAATCCAAAATACTTCGCTACCAATCCAAGCTATAACAAAAGCGATCGCGGTTACTAAGGCAAGTCCTAGCAAGTTACGCTTCAAAGTCCGGTTAGCTTGAGCAAAGGGATCAATTTGGGAAATGCTAATAGCCGCCATATACCTATTAGGATCTACAGAGTAGTTTTCCTCTGTAGCTACATATACGTGTTCGCTACCATCTACACTTTGAATTTTTGCTATATCTTTGCTTGTAACCAGCATATGTTTAATTATTGGCAGATGCAAAGTAGATTTTACTTCCAACTTTTTCGGCTCTGGATAACGAGCGATCGCCAAACCATTGCGATCGAGTATGCTTAAAGTTGCCCCTTCAGGAAGCAATATTTTCGGGACAATTGTACTGAGCCAATTAGAATTTAAGATTAAAAATACTGTCGATTCTACTTGATTTTGCGCGTTTAATATTGGGTAGGCGCAGACTACAGAGTTTTGATTAGAGCCATGCTGCGGAGACTTGCCCACAGTAAAAGTACGGTTGGTTATTGTTTGTTGCAACCAATAGCGTTCTTGGGCTTTAATTGGCATAGGATAGGGCAAAGCACTACAAACTACGTTGCCATTGGCTGTAACTACACCGATGTTTTCATAGATTGGGTAAGACTGTAATACATTCTTTAAAAGGGCTTCACATTCCTTTGCTGCTGGAGTGCGAACTCGATTAAATTTTGCCAGTGTTAATAATAATTGTTGAGCATTTTGAAGAAGCTGGGTTTGATGCGTAGCCGCAAGTTTACTAACTTTGAGCATCTCTGCTCTTCTTTGATCTATAGCCAAATGTCGATCTTCGATCCCGTTGTAAAGGGTCATCCCTAGTACAGGTACGATACAAACAAGTATCAGCAAAATTGAGCGATCACGCAAGCTAGTAAAATAAAAACGGCGCATAGAGTGCAGCTAATTATTTATAAATTGTTTTCAATAACTACAAGCCTAGGAACTTTATTGAGTCCCATGGAAAGTAAAGTACTTTTCCTAACTTCTCTCTCCACACTCTATCCTGATAATCAATACTTTTTAGTTAAAAATAACCTATGGCTGGACAACTAGCGCAATTATTCATCAATGGCATTGCTGTCGGCAGTATTATCGCTTTAGCGGCGGTAGGGTTAACGCTTACCTACGGTATTTTGCGTTTATCAAATTTTGCTCATGGAGATTTTATGACTTTGGGAGCTTACATTGCTCTTAGTGCCAATCTTCGGGGTCTAAATATTTGGCTATCGATAATTTTAGGCGGATTCGGCACGGTGGCTGGAATGCTATTGGCGGAAAAATTGCTGTGGTCAACAATGCGCGATCGCAGGGCTAGTTCGACTACGCTAATTATTATTTCCATTGGACTTGCTTTATTTATCCGCAATGGCATTATTTTAATTTGGGGCGGCGCTAGTCAAAGCTACGATTTGCCTGTTAGTGAGGCTCTAACCTTTTGGGGGCTACGAATACCTCAAAATCAGTTATTAGTTGTAGGGCTTGCTGCGATCGCAATTTTAGCATTGCATTATCTGTTGCAGTCCACCAAAGTTGGCAAGGCAATGCGTGCGGTAGCTGACGATATCGACTTGGCGAGGGTTTCGGGTATAGATGTCGAGCGGGTAGTGCTTTGGACTTGGATAATTGCTGGAACTTTGACCGCTCTGGGAGGCTGTATGTATGGTTTGACTACCGGGTTGCGCCCTAATATGGGCTGGTTTCTAATTTTACCAATGTTTGCCTCGGTGACTTTGGGCGGCATTGGCAACCCATACGGAGCGATCGCGGCGGCTTTGATTATTGGCATTAGCCAAGAAATGAGTACCCCCTGGTTGGGTTCTCAATACAAACTAGCTGTAGCCTTATCGCTAATGATTGTAGTATTGCTAATTCGTCCTAAAGGCTTGTTTAGAAGCACTATTTAAAACAAAGGCGCAAGCTAAGTAGCTTGCGCCTTTTTTAGCTAATCCTAGGGATTAATTACGTGGAAGTAGATGGCGGCAACCAGAAAGTTACCAGCTAAAAGAATCAAAGAAACAATAGTTCGAAAGGGATAAGGAGCAGTGCTAGTATTCATAGTTGCGCCTTTGGGATCGTTCATTTTAGCTGTCATCGGTACAAATCCTTTTTCTTGTAACTTAATTAAGGAATACCAAAGAACGTTACCCTTGACTAGAAATCTGAAGAAATATTTTTACTCACTTTCTCCCGCATGATAAGAACTACGAACCAAAGGAGCCGATCGCACATGTTTATAACCCATACTCCGGGCGATTTCTCCTAATTGGGTAAATTCCTCTGGTGTCCAATACTTTTCTACTGGTAAGTGTGCTAAAGAAGGGCGCATATACTGCCCCAAAGTCAAGCGATCGCATTCTACACTCCTTAAGTCTGTCATTGCTTCAATTACCTCAGTTTTGGTTTCGCCATGTCCGAGCATCAACCCAGATTTGGTAGCTATTTGCGGATCTAACTCCTTGACTATTTGCAATACTTGTAACGAGCGATCATATTTAGCACCCCGCCGCACTCGTCCTTGTAACCTTTGCACCGTTTCGATATTGTGGTTGTAACATACAGGCTTTTCCGCTACTACCGTCGCAATGCGACTTCGCCATAGCTCGGAGCTTTCTTTACCGCCCCAAAAGTCTGAAGTCAATACTTC
>JACCVJ010000166.1 GCA_013698215.1 Tatlockia sp.
CTTCAGACTCAACAACCTATCTGCTTCTACGGCAAATTCCATCGGTAATTGATTGAATACATCCTTACAGAAACCGCTAATCATCATTGAAATCGCATCTTCTGAGGAAATACCGCGCTGCGAGAAGTAAAATAATTGATCTTCGCCAATTTTGGAAGTAGACGCTTCATGTTCTACCTTCGCCGCCGGATTTTGTACCTGAATATAGGGAAATGTATTCGCACTAGCGTTATCGCCAATTAGCATCGAGTCGCACTGCGAATAATTTCTAGCTCCTTCAGCTTTCGGGTTGATTTTCACCAAACCCCGATAACTATTAGATGAGTTCCCCGCCGAAATGCCTTTAGAAATGATTGTGCTGCGGGTATTTTTGCCCACATGAATCATTTTTGTCCCGGTATCGGCTTGCTGTTTATGATTGGTAAGCGCTACAGAGTAAAATTCACCTACAGAGTTATCGCCTACAAGTACGCAACTGGGGTACTTCCAAGTAATAGCCGAACCTGTTTCTACTTGCGTCCACGAAATCTTAGAATTGACTCCCTGACACAATCCCCGTTTGGTAACAAAGTTGTAAATTCCACCTTTGCCGTTTTCGTCGCCAGCGTACCAGTTTTGAACTGTAGAGTATTTAATCTCTGCATTGTCTAAAGCTACTAACTCGACTACCGCCGCGTGTAACTGGTTTGTGTCGTACATGGGGGCTGTACAGCCTTCTAGATACGAAACTGAGCTACCTTCCTCTGCCACAATCAAAGTCCGCTCAAACTGTCCAGTATCGCCGCTATTGATGCGGAAATAAGTGGATAGTTCCATCGGGCATTTGGTGTTTTTGGGAATGTAGACAAAAGAGCCATCACTAAATACCGCGCCATTTAAAGCGGCGAAATAGTTATCGGCGGCGGGAACGACACTACCTAAGTATTTCTTGACTAATTCTGGGTGTTCTTTTAAGGCTTCAGAAATTGAGCAGAAAATTACGCCATCTTTAGCTAGTTTGTCTTTGAAAGTTGTAGCTACAGATACGCTGTCAAAAATTGCATCTACCGCAACGTTAGATAAACGCTTTTGCTCAGATAGCGAAATTCCTAGCTTTTCAAAGGTTTCTAAAAGTGTAGGATCTACTTCATCTAAGCTATTGAGCTTGGCTTTTTGCTTAGGAGCAGAGTAATAAATAATATTTTGATAATCAATAGTTGGATACTTGACATTGGGCCAAGTAGGTTCGGTCATTTTCAGCCATTGACGATAAGCTTTAAGCCGGAACTCTAGCATAAATTCCGGTTCTTCTTTTTTCGCCGAAATTAGGCGTACTACATCTTCACTGAGACCACGAGGAATCGTGTCTGACTCAATGTCGGTGATAAAACCGTATTTGTAGGGTTGGTTAACTAACGTTTTGACGGTTGCAGTCATCAGTAGTGTTCTCTCGCGTTCTCTAATGAATCTTGTTTGTTAGCAGCTAAACTGCTAACTGTTCTCTCTTTAAGGTGCAGACGGGAAGCCGCCATTTTTGTAAATGGCTTCTAATATAGTACGATTAAAGCAACAGGTTTGTTGTTTAATGTATCTTCATTTTAAGCTACATTAACAACAGGTATGTTGTCAAAGTGAAATATTTTGGGAAAAAGATGGCGATCGCACAGCAGCCCTCCACTAAGCAAGACATTCTACAATATTTAGGGCAGCATTCTTCAGCCACCGCCCAAGAATTGGCAACCAAGCTAGAAATTAGTCAGCAAGCCGTGCGCCGTCATTTAAAAGATTTGGCTAATCAAGATTTAATTTCCTACAGCGCGAAGTCCAAGCATTTGGGTCGTCCTCAACACGCTTATCAAATTAGTAGTAAAGGGCGCGAAAGCCTCAACCCATCTACAAGTCAAAACTATAGTGCTTTTGCTGTTTCGCTCCTGGGAACTTTAGCCGAAACTGTGGGAGCAGAGCAAGTTAGTCAAATTTTGAGCAAGCAATGGCAGCGTAAAGCTATAGAATATCGCTCAAAGTTGGGTGATGGTTGTTTGGAAAATCGCGTTACCAAACTCGTAGAACTTAGAAAAGCTGAGGGGTTTATGGCGGAATGTCATTCTTTAGAATCCAGCGACGGTTTGATTATGACGGAGCATAATTGCGCTATCTCTAACGTTGCGGAGTCTTTTCCGGGGATTTGCGGACACGAATTAGAAATGTTTGCTCAAGTATTGCCAGATTGTACCATCGAGCGTACCCACTGGATTATTAACGGAGAGCAGCGTTGTGGTTATTTAGTGCGATCGCTTTAGTAATCTCTAAAGAGAACTTGTAATATTCGGAGATCCCCCCTAACCCACGTCAACAAAGCGGGAAGCATAGCTACACCGCTTTTTGACTCCCCTTGAAAAAGGGGGGAAAATATCTTGAAGTAAGAGTAGAACTGTTGAATACCGATAAAAAGTCTTCTAATTCGTCTTCTAAGATTGTCACTTATAGTCCCGCTCATACTATAGTCCCGACCTACGAGTGTTTCAATCGCTGTAGTTATTGCAACTTTCGCACAGATCCGGGTAAAAGTCCTTGGTTGAGTTTAGACACAGCAAAAGAGCAGCTATTGCAACTCCAAAGTCAAGGAATTTGTGAAATTTTGATTTTGAGTGGCGAAGTACATCCTAATTCGTCCCGCCGTCAAGCATGGTTTAAACTAATTTACGATCTGTGTGAACTCTCCTTATCTCTAGGCTTTTTGCCTCATACTAATGCTGGCATTTTGAGCTTTACAGAAATGGCGCAGTTAAAAGCCGTTAATGTATCAATGGGATTGATGGTAGAACAAATAACGCCTAAATTATTGCAAACTGTTCATCAACACGCACCGAGCAAAGTTCCAGAAGTGCGGTTGCAACAACTAGAATGGGCGGGAGAATTGCGAATTCCTTTTACAACGGGGTTACTTTTGGGGATTGGGGAAACGGTAGCAGATTGGAGAGAAACTTTAGAAGTAATCGCACAGATACATCAAGTTTACGGTCATATCCAAGAAGTTATATTACAACCTCATAGCCCCGGAACTCTACAAGCCGTTGATGCACCAGGTTTTGACTTACAGGAGTTACCAAAGGCGATCGCATTAGCGAGAAAAATTTTACCACCAGAAATTGCGATTCAAATTCCACCGAATTTAGTTGTCTATCCCAACTTATTACTCGCTTGTTTAGAAGCGGGAGCGCGAGATTTGGGCGGTATTGGCATCAAAGACGAAGTTAACCCTGATTATCCGCATTTACACTCTCAACACTTAGCAGATATTTTAATTTTAGATTCGTGGCAACTCGTACCCCGTTTACCTGTTTATCCTCAATATCAAACTTGGCTATCTGGGGAATTGCAGGCAAAATATCAAACTTGGTGCGATCGCATCTTAAAACCTAACAAAGAAACCTCTCAAAGCCACGCAATTTTGTAAGATAGAATTACTGGATTCGGGAACCATTTACTGGTTAAAACGCTTATAGAAACTATATACGGAAACCTTCAAGGGCTGAAATCTAGCCAAATCAAACAATTACAAAAACTGTATCATCAGAGATTACCGGGCGATCGCTTAACTACGCCAGAATTTGCTCAAAGACTTGCCGCCATTAGCACGGACATTAATCAGCCTATATGCACCTATTTCAATCGCCGGGGACAGGCAATCCGTGTAGGTGTTGGTACGCCCCGTCAAACTCAAATTCCCCCCTTAGAATTGCCCCGTTATGGCGCGGAAAGATTAAGCGGAATTAGGTGTATAACAACGCAATTAAAAACCGAACCCCCAAACGAAGCCGCTTTAACCGCGATGGCAC
>JACCVJ010000179.1 GCA_013698215.1 Tatlockia sp.
CAGCCACCAAGGTTTTTGAGGAAATTTACATTATGACCCAAGGAGGCCCGCGCAATAGCTCCAAAACGATCGTTTATTACCTCTATGAGCAAGCCTTTCAAAACCTGGAAATTAGTTATGCTTGCACAATTGGTTTAGTGCTGTTTTTGGCAATTTTGGGCTTATCTACCTTGAATTTGAAGCTATCGGCGGGGATATCGAGCATTAGCTAGGGATTCATAGAGCGATCGCAGTTTCTGGGTGATGAATAATGCCAGAGACAATTTTCCAAACACCATCATTGGGTTGTGGAGTTGTCACTGTAGCTTCAGGGATATCTTTACAGAAAGTATAAGTAATGCCAATTCGCTCTAGCTCATCTTCCACGTCTGAATCTTTTTTATAACGAATTGCCGAACCACTAACAATTGCTATATTATCACTCAACATTTTTACGCGGAGGTTATTTACATCTAGTTCGCTACGAGTAAATTTTTTATGGCGTAAAGAATCCATGAATTTAGTAAAAACAACCTCAACTTCTTGTAAACTCTTCATTGTCGCCACTAAGTCTGTAGTTATTAGGATAGAACCCACATGAAAAAAAGGAGTTATTAATTCAGGTTTGAGGTCGTTAAATACCTCAGAATATTTGATAAATTGTGCCTTTACAGCAAGGGTTTCGTTATACATAGTAAGTTACTCCTTTTAAGTAATTTGAAAATTTCTGGATGAATGCGATCGCAAATTCCGGCGGGTATATCGTGTCCAACACCGTCCATCTCAATTAGTTGAGAATCAGCGATTAATTTGGCGTACTCTACCGCATGAGTAGCGGGAATCAAAGGATCGGCTGTACCGGAGAGAATGAGAGTAGGAACATTAATTAAAGCTAAATCTGGGGTAGGCGATCGCGCGATCGCCCTCAGTTGATGAGTTATACAGTCAGGGTTGTAGCGTTTACTATTGTCTACACTGTCTTTGTACAATTGAGTGTAAAGGGGAATATCAAGGGGATAAGTTATCCCAGCCAGCGCCGACCAAAACCCCAAATATTCCTCCAGTGATGGGACTTTAGCAAAGAAAGATAGAGATGATATATTGCTCTTACTCAAAGCTGACGCATCTGCAAAAGAGACAATAGAAGTAAGCGACAAAACCTGTTCGGGGTAATTAATCGCTATGCGTTGGGCGATCGCTCCTCCCATAGATGCACCAATAACATGCGCTTTGTCAATCCCCAATGCTTGCAGCAACTCTACGCTATCAGTAGCCAGATTGTCCAAAGAATAGGGATTTGTTTCCCAATTATTAGCATCGCTCCAGGTTGATAATCCTACATCTCGATTATCGAAGCGGATAACATAGTAACCTTGCTCTACTATTGGCTCGTAGAAGTAAGGAAACCAGTTGAGACACTGACAACTCAATCCCATAATTAAGAGTACGGCGGGATGAGTGCGATCGCCAAAAGTTTCAACATAAATGTCAATATTGTTGGCTTTAACAGTTATTTGCATAATTTTTTATTATAAGAGTTGACTTATATCAAATTGCAGTTTGACAATAAGCGGTAGAGTATACCAATAGTGGGAATATAATTTTGAGCTTCCTGTTTTTATGACGATTATCAACATTTCCTTTCCTGATTCAATGCAGACGTTTGTAGATGAACAAGTGAAGCAAAAAGGCTACAGTACAGCTATTGAGTATATTCATCACCTAATTCGTCAAGAGCAAGAACGAGCAGAACACCAACGGTTGGAAACTATGTTGCTTGATGGTTTAGATAGTGGCGAACTAATTGAAGTAGGCGAACAATGGTGGGACAATAAGCGCAAAGGATTGGTTAAAGGGCTTAATCAAGCTTAAACATCATTACTTTTTATTAAGCTTAAATTTTAACTATTGCTTTTGATGCTTAATGCTTCGCGGTAGGTATTTGTTAAATTATGATTACCTGCGATTTTACCTGTTTGTTTAGTAAAAGTAACCGAAGCTCCTATATGCTGGTAATGCTTTTCTGATTGTCCGTTAGTGACAGCATTAAGAAAAGTTTTAAAAGCAAGAAAACGTGCTTGTTTTAAAGGGTTCATTCCATTAAATGTCTCGTCGTCAACGACTTCAGTAGTGGGCAAAGGGATAGATTGAATTAGATCCTCACTATTAATAACTCGGTAACTTTGTATATCATTAAAATGTTTAGCAAAGTTTTCATCGCCCACTCTTGGGCTTGCAAATGTATACAGTTGAATTGATGGTTTAATTTTTTTGCTTTCAGCAAGCTTATGAATATGTAAAGCTGCAAGTGTTGCTAAACCAGCCCCTAAACTGTGTCCAGTTACAAATATTTGAGAATCATTATTTATTTGCTTATCCTCAAACAATTTATGAATTGTTTTTTGAATAGTTGAGTATTTAGATTCTCGATTGGGTTCAGAGGAATAGATTAGATTAAACCCGTTTCTAACTTCACCTAAATTTCCAAAGTTTCCATCGATCAAAAAAGGTTTTGGTACAGGTCTAAAGTTATTAAACCATTCCGCCGCTTCACGAGTTCCTCTAAAAACTACAAAAAACTTATTAGGTTCAATTTGAGAATGAGCAATGAATCCAAAAATTGTTTCATCAAATACCGATTTTTTGACCTGTGCAAAAAGTCCTTTGATATCTGTTTTGATAAAATCCAATATATTTCTGGGTTTAATTACTTCTCCCCACCACCACTGAGGAAACCAAAAATTATCAATTCGCTCGTAAGTTGCTACTTTATCTTGTTGTTTATGCCAAAAATTATCTAACCTTTTATAATCTCTATTAGGCTGACTTTTCTCAGTTTTTCCTCTATCTTTTGCGGCTATTTCAAGATAGTTTGCACTTAAATTAACAAACGTTTTAGAGCCAGTAATTGTTTTTGGCAACGAATCTAAATTTTGTAGGTCTTTGTTAGTATCCCAAACCTCATATTCATTGTAGGTAACAGAAATTAAATTAGCAAGTTCCATTGCACGTTCAAGGTCGAATCCTGATTCTTTGGAGAACTGAACTTTATCTATAGGAGTCATAAAAACCTCTCAAAAATTAATGATGAATTACTGGAAGATGCGATCGCTTTTAATATTAGGAAGCGGTAAGTGATCGCGTAAGTCGTGAGGAAGACTCAGGTTAGGCTATATTTGATGCTACTAA
>JACCVJ010000217.1 GCA_013698215.1 Tatlockia sp.
TTTAACCTAAAAACAGTTGTTCATCTGGTTATTTATTAAAACTCTTTAGTGAAATTATGCGCCGAATCACAACCACAGCATTTTTAGGAATGCTCGCTATAACAATAACCGGGTGTCCATCATCTGATACCCAACAAAGTATTAATCCTACGTCATCGCCCTCTATTGCACCCGTAGTAGTTCAAACACCGCCCCCAGCAAAACCGCCCTTAGTGGCTGTAAACCCAAGCAGTGCTGCCTACTTAGCTCCCGGATTAATTCAACCAACTAATGCTAATCAGCGCACCAAACAATTAGCAAAAGGCAATCGTGATCCTTTTGCCGCATTGTTTTTACCTGTTCCTGTTGCTCCTGTAAGCGCGGGGAATAGCCCCAATGCTCCCTCCCAAGCTCCACAAATGGCAACCCCTACAGCCTCCAATCGAACTAATAGAACGCAACCTTCCTCTAGAAGCGTAGCTAATAAGCCGTCAAGCCCTAAGTCTGTAACTATTAATAGTAATAAGCCCCGGATGGCGGCAAATCAGGGCATATCAAGTAATACAAGAGCTACATCGATTCAAAGTATTCCCTTCCCACCCAATGCAACGCTGCCAAATAACAATTTAGAACCAACTTTACCACCCGCACCAGCAGATACAACATTAGCAAACGGTGTAACGGTTATGGGTGTAATTCAAATTGGCGAACAAACTCAAGCGATTGTCCAAGTACCTAATGAAGCTACAAGCCGATACGTTCAAGTAGGACAAAGATTGTCAAATGGGCAAGTGTTGGTGAAAAGAATTGAATTAAATGCAGGGGCAGAGCCGTTAGTTATTTTAGAGCAATACGGCGTTGAAGTTTCTAAGGCTGTAGGCGAACAACCTCCAAACCAAGGACAGCAAGCAACTTCGCCTACGGCGGCTGTACCGTATTTACCATCAAGAACAAGTAGCACAACTACTGCCGAACTTCCAGCACCGCCACCAAATATTAATAGTCGATTAAATAATTTGCTATCAATACTGTCATCTAATTCCCCAATAGCAGCTAGGCAATAATGGACAATCAAAATAACCGAGCAAATTTAACAGTGCAGTTTTCCAATTTACCTTTGGCAGTGTATCGGGAAATTGCCGCTCATCTCTGCCAAGTAGAGGAAGTAGAGACAAAGTTGTTACAAGCTTCTACCCCTGAGTTTAATTACAATGACAGCCAAGTTGAAAGCTTAGAAATTCAACTGCCTGCCGCTAATAAGCAGAGTAGAGAACAAGTAGAAGAAATTTTAGCTTACTATCAAAACATTTTTGGGGTAGTAGCAAGATTTTAGGTAATGAAACTTAGTCTAAAAAAGGAACAGGCTAAGGGGTTAATCCTACTGCTCTAGCCTAGGCTGTGAGCAAAAATTAAATTTTGCGGTTTTGGGAATCCACTCCAGCTTTTGATTTAGCTGTTAAAGGCTTAATTACCTTAGAGATTGCTTGCTGGATAAATTCTTGCATAAATTCATCGCGGCGATTAAGCTCGAACTGTCTTTGCACAACTTCAGTAATGCCACCATCTCCCCAGTCTTGATTGTGGCGAAAATACTCAATAAAACTTCTCCCCGCAATCCGCGTTAAATAAGCCGCCGTTACTCCTTGAATTGCCTTCCCAACAACAATTGTGGCAACATTAAATTGCAAGGCTGTGGATAATAGTTTAATTGCTCCAGTGACAATGCCCAAACTTGCCAGAGTTTTCGCTAAAGATAGTGCTAATTCTCGCCCTTGCTCTAGATTTAAATCGCAACCGTAAATTTTGCCGATTTCTACCACCATTTGGGCATTTACCGCCGCCGTTGCCAATAAATCGATGACAGGTATTGGAGTTACCGAAATTACCCCCGCCCCAATCCAGGCAAAACGGTCTACAACCTTCTCGGCTTGACGGCGACGTTGAGAATCAATCAGTTTGCGGGCTTCATCTCCAATTTGTTGGGATTGTAGCAAAATGTTGTCTGCAACTAAATCCTCTCCTTCTGCTCTTAGCACCGCCGCCATGCGCCGGAGTAAGGGCAGAATTTCTGGTTCGGGGTAAAAAATTTCGCCATTTTCGCCTTCGATACTTTGGGGATTGGCAGCAATAGCTACAATATCTGTGGGTTTGAGAAAACTGCTTGTGCGATCACGCAAATGAGTAATAATTGTTTCAGTGTCGGTTTCAGTGTATAAATCGATTTTATTGAGGACAATGAGCGATCGCTTACCAATTTGGGCTAAAGTCTGTAAAGGTTGGTATTCGGAGCTTCTGAGGTCATTATCTACCACAAATAATAGTAAATCTGACCCCGTTGCTAACAAACGTGCTTTTTTTTCGCGCTCGGTTCCTGCTACCCCCGCCTCTAAAATACCTGGGGTATCGGTAATCAATATTTCCCGACTCATGCCTTTTAATTTAAGTCGGTAGGTTTCCCCTACTTCTGTCGTTCCCATAGGCGCATCGACTTTACCAATTGTTTGAGCAAGTTTTGGTTCAAGGTTGCCCAAACTTTCGGCAATGCGCCTAATTAAAGCATTTACCAAGGAAGTTTTACCTGCCGAACCTGTACCAAATACTACTACTTGCAACTCTCCCCCCGATAAAGTTGCTTCAATCTCTTGGGAACGACCTAATAAAGCTTGTTTTGCGACTTCATCTTCAATTTGGGCTACTTGTTGCCTAATGGCGCGGAGAGTTTCTTGGGCTGCTTCAGTTTTAACAACAGGAATTTGCGGACTTGGAGGAGTTTTCCTGCCCAAAGCTTTCCAAGACAGGGGTTGACGGCGTTGTAGTGAAGATTTTTCACCTTTTCTAAATAGCAAAATATAGTAGACAAATACGCCAATTAGCGATGCCAGTAAAGCAATTAGCAATAGCAGCAATAAATTAGCTAAAAAAGGCGATGTAAAAGCAGTGTAGCTATACAGCCAGGACAAAGAATTAACTAGCCACAGCATTAACCCCAAAATTAGGGTTAAACCAATAATCAGCGTCAATAGGCGCGATAGGGGCATAGTTGAGAGCGCGGCAACAATTAACTTACTAGATTCTAGTCTTTCTTGGCGATGGCAGTAACTACAGGGTGATTTTATCCTCCAAAATCCCCAAGGTGGCACAAATCCAGTTTTCAATGCTTTTTTGGATGGCGATGTTGATATTGCTGACGCGATGCAGTTGGCTAGTCGTCACTTTGGCAGGTAAAGAAAATTGAGGTTTGGGTAAAATATCTGTACCTATTTAGCCTCAGCAAATATGAAAGTCGTATTTTTTGGCACTCCCGACTTCGCCATTCCAACTTTAGAGCATCTGTTAGAACATCGAACTTTTGACGTTTTAGCTGTTGTCACGCAACCTGATAAACGTCGGGAGCGTGGCAGTCTAACTACGGCTTCACCTGTTAAAAGTGTAGCTTTAGCGCAACAAATTCCTGTTTTTTCACCCCAGCGCCTTAAAAAAGATCCCGAAACTCTTAGTAAGCTCAAGGACTTAGACGCAGATATCTTTGTAGTTATTGCCTACGGACAAATTTTGTCTCAGGAAATTCTTGATATGCCGCGTTTGGGGTGTATTAACGTTCACGGTTCTATTTTGCCCAAGTATCGCGGCGCAGCCCCAATTAACTGGTGTCTTTATCGTGGAGAGACTCAAACAGGCATCACCACAATGTTGATGGATGCAGGGATGGATACTGGGGCAATGTTGCTTAAGGCTACAATTCCCATTGAATTATCAGATAATGCTCAAGATTTAGCTACTAAGTTAAAAAAGCTTGGAGCCGATTTATTAGTGGAGACGCTGGTTCAATGGGAAAAGCAGGAAATTACCCGCATTCCTCAAGATGATACTGAGGCGACTTACGCGCCTTTAATTCAAAAGTCTGACTATGTTCTAGATTGGCATAAAAGCGCGATCGCACTCCACAATCAAATCAGAGGTTTTTTCCCTAACTGTACGACAACTTTTCGCACTCAACTACTCAAAATTCTCGCTGCTGTCCCCCTAGAAACGGCGGATGTAATTCAATTCCCTAATTCCAGCCCTCCCGGTACACTGGTCGGTACGATCAAAGGCATGGGGGCGGTAATTCAAACAGGCGAAGGAATATTGTTATTAAAAAAGGTGCAGTTAGCTGGCAAAAAGCCCCAATCTGGCGGAGATTTTGTTAACGGGAATCATTTGACAGTGGGGGAAATGTTGCCGTCGTAGCAAATTCTTCTTTTTCATAAAAACGACACCCGTTGCAAAGTCCTTCGGGGTTGACGGCGCAACGGAAGATTTCGGAACGAGCATTAAAGCGGCAACTAGCATCGCCAACTACCCAGCGCCCATCTACAAGGCTGCTCTCGGTCGGTCTTTGCGCCAATTGAACAAATAGGGCTATTTTATGCAATTTATAGCGCCCTGCCTTCAAATGGTAGCGGTGACGGCGTTCTAAAACTGCATAGGTTCGATCTCCAACATCAACATAGTTACCTGGTTGGGGTGTCCAATCTAGTTGAACATTTCCTAAACATTGACGTGGGTGCGTCAATATAATCTCTGTGGGTAAATTTTGCTCCATAAATTAGTTAATGCCTAGTACGTTTGGTTAAAGATGCGATCGCCCTGTCAACCGTTTTTAAGTGTATAACTTTGCGCCGCGAGTCAACTACTTTTGCTAAACCAGATTGATGCAGGCGTATTTCCTAGCTTTGGGTAGACTGTTTTGCTGGAAGTAGAGATTTTCTTGACTTCTTTACAAAGAAAGTAAAAATTCCTAGCAGCTATTTTTTCCTTGAGCTTTATAGTTAGCTTCCCAGCAAAGACTAGGATCTAATTTTTTGCTTAATTGAGGTTAAACTAAGTCATGATAAAATTTGAGACGGTAGTTAAACAACTTGTACTGCTACGCGACAAAAGAATTATCAGTCCTTAAACCTTAACTATTTTCTTACCATTTCTTCAATGGCTTCTCAAAACAATCCGAGGCATTTACTAATTATTGAAGACGATCAAGGACGTAAGCAATTTTTACTTGACGGTTCTGTTTATTCTATCGGTAGAGACACCCGGTGCGACATTCGTTTGTTTTCACAGTTTGTTTCGCGCCGTCATGCAACATTAGTTCAGCTACCTAAAGAAGATGGTAGTTGTTATTATCGCATTGTTGACGGCGATTCTAAGGGTAAGCCTAGCGCGAATGGAATGCTAATTAATGGACGAAAAATCTTAGCCCACGATCTAAAAAATCGAGATGAGATTATTTTTGGGCCTCAAGTGCGGGCTATATATTATTTACTCAACCGCGAGACTATGCCATCGTTGGCAACGGACGAGTTTGATGTAACGCTAATTGGCCCTAATATGATGCCAGATTTTGATGAGTGAACTACGGTTAATTTTTTTGCTCAACTAACTAGGCTTTCTACACTTTGCCAATTTTGATTGAGAGCAATTGTACTATTTACTCTCTCAAACACTTGATAACAGTGATTGGCAACTTGCAAAGGTAATTCCTCATTTTTTACAACTAAGCTCACTCGCGTTTTTGCTTCGGTAGCTGTTGTTCTATCAATCAATACTTCTACGGATACCAGTTTGGCTAAAGATACGTTACCTGGAATTTCCCGCGCCATAATATACTCGCTCTGGTCATAAATAATATCTAAGTTACAATCAAGCAAAATTTCCTTAATTGATTGTCTTAAATTAAGATTATTTCCATAACTTACAGCAAAAAAACAAGTGTAACGAGCCATTGTACTTCATCCCTAAAACATTCTATTGTCCATACCAGCTTATCGACATACACCCGTTACGACACTGAAACTGTAAGGCTTCGCCATCTGCAATAGGACTAGGATTCCTGAGATTGGTTTTTATTCTACGTCTTAACTACCTAGATTAATTATACAAGAACCGTTGGGGAACTTGCATGACCGCCGCCAGTTTTAAGTTGGGCTGTAGTCGATTGAGAGGTACAGCCTAATTTTCTAGCTCAAACAGTTACTAAAACTTTGCGCCAGAGGTTTTATTTAAATAAGAAAGTTATCCGACCAATGGCAATAATTACGTCAAAATCAAGCGTAATTGGTTAAATTGGAAGATTGCTCCCTATTGCCTTAAGAATTTTGAGCGCAGGAAGGGGTCAGTCATAGGACAATTTTCAATTGTTTTTGATACTTGCTGCCTATTTTGCTCTGTGCAAGGCACAATAAAAAGAATGGTATTAGGGTTTGGTGTAGATGAACGATCTAGACCGATGTTACAGATTACTTGGGCTTGAGCCAGGAGCATCCCTCGAAGAAGTCAATCAAGCTTACAAAGACTTAGCTTTTATTTGGCATCCCGATCGCATTCCTCAAGATAATCTGCGGCTACATCAAAAAGCACAAGACAAACTTAAAGAAATTAATCACGCGCGCGATCGCTTGCGGGAAGTAAAAACGCGCGATCGCATTCCCACAAATCACTCCACTCAACAAAGAAAGCCGCCCCAATCGTCGCCACCAAGCTATTATCAATCTTCGCCACAAAGAAAGCCGCCCCAGTCGCCGCCACCGCCGCCACCGCCACCATCTAGTTACTCTCAATCCTCCCGGCATCATCAATCTCATTATGCGTCTTACAGTCAGCCTAAAAAGTCTCATGGCGACTTAAGCGGAGTAGATTTAAGAGGCGCAAATCTCCAAGAAAAAGATTTCTCTTACAGAAACTTAAGCAAAGCTAATCTCAGCGAGGCTAACTTGAGCGATGCTTTTCTGCATAAAGTCAATTTGCAAGAAGCAGATCTATCTAGAGCAAATTTATTTAGAGCTAACTTGCTACAAGCAAATCTTATTAATGCTAATTTGCGCGAAAGTAACTTAATTGGAGCCGATTTTAGCGGTGCAGACCTTAGTGGAGCCGATTTGAGCGGTGCTAAAGTGGGAGCAGGCGATCGCATTATGGTCAAACTAACGGGGGCAAATTTGCGGGGAACAATTATGCCTAATGGTCAAATTCATCAATAATTATCAGCGCGATCTCTTTGATTATTATCAATTTTTAGCAGGATGACTAAATAACTTGGTCATCCTTCATAATTTTAAGAACTTCAAAGTATAAAATTAAACACAATATCTGTAAAACCTTGGAGATAATTTTGCAAAAAGATAAGTCTAAGTCAAAAAATATCCCCACACAAGCAGAAAGTTCTCAAACTAAACAAGCTACAGATTCAGCAATTGAGCAAGTAACTTTATTACCAAAAACAAGCTCTAGTTCGCCACCAAAGCCTAATTATCCCTGCTATCAAGTCGAACCAGAAAAATTAATTAAGTTAGCTGATTTTGATGCTGATTTGTGCGAAAGTTACAGAAAAAAGAAAGATATTGAATCAGAACTTGTTTATCAACGCGATCGCTTAAGAGTGCTGCAACAGCGTCTTTATGCTGAAAATCAGCGCAGTTTGTTAATTGTTTTGCAAGCAATGGATACGGGGGGTAAAGATGGCACAATTAAACAAGTTTTTAGCGGTATCAATCCTCAAGGTTGCCGCGTTTGGTCGTTTAAACATCCTAGTTTAGAAGAATCAAATCATGACTTTTTATGGCGTTATCATCAACATACTCCGCAAAAAGGAATGATGACAATTTTTAATCGCTCTCATTACGAAGACGTGCTAATTGTGCGAGTTAAAAAATTAGTGGAAGATGAAGTATGGCAAAAACGCTACCAGATAATTAATGATTTTGAAAAAATGCTTACTCTTAGTAATATTACGATAATTAAGTTTTTTCTCCACATCTCTAAAGCTGAACAAAAACTGCGTTTAGAAAGCCGCTTGGAAAATCCTGATAAGCTATGGAAGTTTTCAATTAACGATGTCAACGAGCGGTTGTGGTGGGATGATTATCAGTTGGCGTATCAAGATGCGATTAATAACTGTTCTACAACTTATGCACCTTGGTATGTTGTGCCTGCTAACAAAAAATGGTACAGAAATTTAGTAATAGCACGGGCGATCGCTGATACATTAGCAGCAATGAATCCTCAATATCCCCAAGCTGAAGCAGATATCAAAGATATTAAAATACCTGACTAAAAAACCTTACTCAGTCTGGGATTCTGGGTGTTTTAGCTTCCAAATAGAACTAGAAATTAGATTTATCAGGACGTGAGCAATAATTGGGATGAGCAAATTATTTGTTATTACCGCACTGTAGCCCAAGATAAAGCCGACAATAGTAGCCCATACAACATACTGCCATTGCTTGCAATTGCTCAGGTGCAAAATCCCAAAACAAAGACTAGATACAGCAATTCCGGTTGTATCAGTGCCAAAAGCTGGCAGCATTACACCCCTAAATAATAGTTCCTCACTAAGTCCTGGTAATAATCCTACCCAAATTAAGTCGGTCAATACCAAGGGTTTAAGGACAAACTCTAAGTAAAAATCGGCACTGTTGCGATAAGCTGCCCAAAATTGGTACATTAAAGAGCTAATAGTCGTGACGATCGCAGCTATGGCAATGGCAAAGGGTAGGGTGGCTGCATTCCAGCGCAAAGGCAATAAGGCAACATCGCCCAATTGTAACCAAAGCTTGGCAAGTAACCCCAATAAAACGGCAGTCACACCCATAGCTATCAGTAACTGAGTGCGTGTGAGAGGTTGAAGTTGGGGATCGATTTGGGTCACAGAAAGTTTTGGGAGACGATAGAAACTAAAGTAATGGCGATAGGGGATTATTATGAAGTGCGATCGCGCTTAATTACAATTAAACCATTCATACTACTCTAAAACTCCTAAGTAATTCATCGGCTATTAGACGAATACTTGAGAAGTTACCAGTGCAGAAATAGACTTTTACAATAGTAAATAGTGGCTTGTCAAACACGCAAAAGCGCTGTTAGTAATATTTAGACTTATAGAATCTATGCCTTTTTCCGCAATTGTTCGGGCTTTGGGGCGATCGCCTCTCTCTATAGAATTATTATCTAAACTAGATCGGCAAAAAGTATGTTATCTAAGCGGCGCTCCCCGTCTCCCTAAAGGATTAGTTGCTTCAGCTTTAGCCCAAAATAAAGAGCAGAACCTATTTGTCATCTGCGCCACCTTAGAAGAAGCTGGACGCTGGGCGGCTCAACTAGAAGCTATGGGCTGGCAAACAGTACATTTATATCCTACTTCTGAAACCTCGCCCTACGAACCTTTTGACCCCGAAACAGAAATGATTTGGGGACAAATGCAAGTTTTAGCCGATTTGATTGTAGATAACACCGATAAGCCGAAAAAAATGGCGATCGTTGCTACACACGCCGCCTTGCAGCCGCACTTACCACCCCAAAGAGAGTTTTTACCCTTTTGTCTAACCCTCAAACGGAAGATGGAATTAGACTTAAAAACTTTTAGTACTCAACTAGCTAATTTAGGCTATGAGCGAGTTCCCCTGGTAGAAACAGAAGGGCAATGGAGTCGGCGCGGCGATATTGTCGATGTGTTTCCGGTGGCTTCAGAGTTGCCTGTGCGCTTAGATTGGTTTGGCGATGAACTGCAAAACCTCCGCGAATTTGACCCCGCGACTCAACGCAGTACCCCCCGCAATACTAATAATGGCGCGGCTTTAGATAAAATTGAGCAGATTATCCTAACTCCAACTAATTTTGGGGGGATTATTACCGCCGCTTTAACTACCGAAGGCGCAAACACTGTCAAATCTTACCTATCTGAGCCTGAACAAGAACAGTTTGAGCATGGTAAATCTCCTGAAGGTAGCAGGAGATTTTTGGGCATAGCTTTCGATCAACCCGCCTCTTTGTTAGATTATTTGCCCAAAAATACCTTAATTGTTATTGACGAAAACGACCAATGTATTGCTCATAGCGATCGCAAAATCGAAAACGTCCAAGAGCAATGGCAGCAAGAACAAAATAAAAATCTCCCCAAAATTCACCGCTCTTTTGCCGAGTCAATTGCTACCGCCGCCGAATTTAACAAACTTTACTTAGCTGAACTTGTCGAAGAAATTGGGCTAAATTTAGCTAGTCGTCCCGTACCTTCTACCCCGCATCAATACGCCAAACTTGCCGAAACCTTACGCAACGAACGCGATCGCCGTTTTTCTACTTGGCTAATTTCTGCCCAGCCTAGTCGCTCAGTTTCCTTGCTTCAAGAACACGATTGTCCGGCGCAATTTATCCCCAATCCCCGCGACTACCAGGCAATTGACCGTTTGCAAATTCAACACACCCCCGTAGCGCTTAAATATTCAGGACTAGCGGAGTTAGAAGGCTTTATCTTACCTACCTTTCGCTTAGTAGTTGTAACTGACCGCGAATTTTATGGGCAGCATTCCCTAGCTTCTGGTGGCTACGTCCGCAAACGTCGCCGCGCCGCCTCTAAACAAGTAGACCCCAATAAACTCGCTCAAGGAGACTATGTAGTTCATAGAAGTCATGGTTTAGGTCAATTTCTCAAGCTCGAAAGCCTAACTATAAATAGAGAAACCCGCGAATATTTAGTTATTCAATACGCCGATGGTTTGCTAAGAGTAGCCGCCGATCAAGTAGGTTCTTTAAGTAGGTTTCGGGCTACAGGTGACGGGCTACCCGCACTAAATCGAATGTCGAGCAAGTCTTGGGCAGCTTCTAAAAGCAAAGTCCGCAAAGCCATTAAAAAGTTAGCAGTAGACTTACTAAAACTCTACGCCGCTAGAACCCAGCAAACAGGCTTTGCTTACCCCCCCGATATGCCTTGGCAAGAAGAAATGGAAGATTCCTTTCCTTACACTCCCACACCCGACCAATTGAAAGCTACGGCGGATGTAAAAAGAGATATGGAAAGCGATCGCCCCATGGATCGTTTGGTCTGCGGTGATGTGGGTTTTGGTAAAACAGAAGTAGCAATTCGCGCCATATTTAAAGCCGTAACTGCTGGTAAACAAGTTGCTTTGCTTGCTCCTACAACTATTTTGACCCAGCAGCATTACCATACTCTCAAAGAACGTTTTGCCCCCTATCCAATTCAAGTTGGTTTACTCAACCGCTTCCGCAGCGCCCAAGAACGCCGCAATATTCAAGAAAGGTTGGCAACGGGGGAACTAGATATAGTTGTGGGTACGCACCAATTATTAGGTAAAGGTGTAATTATCCGCGATTTAGGTTTATTGGTCATCGATGAAGAACAACGCTTTGGAGTTAATCAAAAAGAAAAAATCAAATCTTTGCGAAATAAAGTAGATGTCTTAACTTTAAGCGCTACACCAATTCCCCGTACTTTGTATATGTCTTTGTCTGGTATTCGGGAAATGAGCCTAATTACAACTCCGCCCCCCTCAAGGCGACCAATTAAAACTCATTTATCTCCTTACGATTTAGAAACTATCCGCAGCGCCATCCGCCAAGAAATCGATCGCGGAGGACAGGTATTTTATGTAGTACCGCGCGTTGATGGCATTGAGGAAACCTCGGCGGTGTTGCGAGATTCGCTCCCCGGTGTGAGACTTGCGATCGCCCATGGGCAAATGGATGAATCAGAGCTAGAATCAACTATGCTCACTTTTAGTAATGGTGATGCGGATATTCTTGTTTGCACCACAATTATTGAGTCAGGTTTGGATATTCCTAGAGTCAACACAATTTTGATTGAAGATGCTCACAAATTTGGTTTATCTCAGCTATACCAATTGCGCGGTAGAGTTGGTAGGGCAGGCATTCAAGCACAGGCGTGGCTATTTTACCCCAAGCAACAAATTTTATCGGAGGCGGCAAGGCAAAGGTTAAGAGCAATTCAAGAATTTGCTACTTTGGGTTCTGGCTATCAGTTATCTATGCGTGATATGGAAATTAGAGGCGTGGGCAACTTGCTAGGGGCGGAACAATCAGGGCAAATGGAAGTAATTGGCTTTGACTTGTATATGGAAATATTGCAAGAATCGATTAGAGAAATTCAAGGGGCGGAAATTCCTCAAGTTGAAGATACCCAAATTGACCTTAATCTTACCGCCTTTATTCCCGCCGATTATATCGCCGACTTGGATCAAAAAATGAGTGCGTACAGGGCAGTTGCTACAGCTAGTTCTCAAGCTGACTTAGATGCCATTGCCGCCGAATGGAGCGATCGCTTTGGCACGGTACCACCCGCCGCTAAACAGCTATTGCGAGTGATGGAACTGAAGCAATTAGCCAAATCTCTCGGATTTAGTCGCATTAAACCAGAGGCTAAACAGCATATAGCTTTAGAAACAGCAATGGCAGAATCCGCTTGGAGATTGATGGTTGAGAACTTACCCGACCATTTGCAGTCGCGCTATGTCTACTCGCCTGGTAAAGTAATTGTCCGCAGTCTCAATTTGCTCAAACCAAACCAGCAGCTAGATAACTTAATTGATGCCCTAAGTAAAATGCGAGGGGCAATTCCTGAAGCTGTAATGATTTAATCGGAGAAACTATGCAACTGCATTTAACTACTTGGTGTGAAGTTGAGGCTTATTTAGAGCGATCGCAAGGTATCATTCTCCCTATTGGTTCTACAGAGCAACATGGGCCCACAGGCTTAATTGGCACTGATGCCATTTGTGCTGAAGAAATCGCCTATGGCGTAGGGGAAGCTACTCAGACGTTAGTTGCTCCCACTATTAATGTTGGTATGGCACTGCACCATACAGCATTTCCCGGTACAATTAGCCTCAAACCTAGCACGATGATTTTGGTAATTCGAGACTATATTACCTGTTTAGCTAGAGCGGGATTTAATAAATTTTTCTTTATCAACGGTCATGGGGGTAATATTGCCACTCTCAAAGCCGCCTTTGCCGAAACTTATGCTCATTTAGCCGAACTCAATATTCCTAAAGCCGAACTTGTCCAATGTCAAGTAGGCAACTGGTTTATGTGCGGTTCAGTTTATAACTTAGCAAAACAACTATACGGCAACCAAGAAGGCGGTCATGCAACGCCGAGTGAGGTTGCTTTAACTCAGTACATCTACCCTGAGTCCATCAAAAATGTCCCTTTGTCGCCCGAAGTTGCCAAAGGACACAAAATCTATAGCGCCGTCGATTTTCGTCATCGTTACCCCGATGGACGGATGGGATCTAACCCCGCTTTGGCTAAACCCGAACATGGCAAGCAATTTTATGACTTAGCTGTAAAAGAACTTAGCAACAGCTACTTAGAATTTCTCAATGAGTCCTAAAAACAGAGTATGCACGTCACTGTTAAAACAGTGTACTACTTGCAACATCTATCTTAATTAATAATTCCCGCCGAGCAAATTTAGGAATAGCTCGACGGGAATACATCAACTAGCCTTTTAGTCAAAACTTACCAAAAACGCTCTCTAAGCATACTTAAGGGGTCAGTTTGAGGATGGTAACTTTGTCAGTTACATTAATACTGATAGTTTTGTTGCTAATAGCAGCTCGTTTTTCGGTTCTATTCCCTGCGTCGTCCCAGATAGATTGCGTCGCATAGCTAATTGGAGTATTTAAAGTTATTTTAGTGGGCATGGCTCAATACTTTTCGGTTAAGAATTAAGCAGTATTAATAATGGAAAAAATGAGTGTCTGGTGTTGAGTACCACTTCCGCGATGAATGGGTTTCTTAGATGGAAACTTGGAACAAGTTTTTTTGACTA
>JACCVJ010000218.1 GCA_013698215.1 Tatlockia sp.
AGTTATTAAAAATCAACTTATTTCCGCTAATAAGCCTTTTAGTCTTAATCCTAATTGGAGTTTGGCAATGGGTGCGTTTAGGACAAAAAATGACTAGATATCGCCCGTTACGTTCTCAAGATTTGACCACTATTGTTGTCGGTTTATTGATAGGTATTACTGCTTTAATTCCGCTCTGGCATACTTACGTTGCGCCAATTCCTGAATTAGCAACCTTTGCATTTAACGCTCTGTTATTTATGCTCTCAATTGGCTTGATGAGAGAAGGCTTAACGCACGGGCAAAGACGCGCTTTTTGGTTCGGATTGTTGTTACTAATTTTTAGAATTTTGAATTGGTTTTTCTTAGCTAATACTGGGCTATTTATCAAGTCTTTAGTCTTTGTCTTGTGTGGAGTTGGCGTAATTGCAATCGGGCTATGGTTTGAGAAATATGTCAGAACTTTTGGCAATCCTACTAATTAAAACTTAAGAGGTTTTTATGACGCAAAATCAAGAAAAGCGATCGCCATTACCTCTATGGCGGTTTGCTGTACCTTTGTTACTGCAAATCGGGCTAATATTGGTTCCTCCCGCCCAATTAGTTTACACGCACATTACAGGCAAAACTGTGATATTACAGACAATTCCTGTAGATCCTTACGATCCATTGCGGGGTTATTCCCAAACCTTAAGTTATGACATTTCCCGCTTAGAAACCTTAAAAAAGCTTCCCGGTTGGCAAGAAATAAGTAAGCAGCGAAAAAGTAAAAATGTAGACTACTTAGAGTAAGGGACAGAGTTGTATGTAGTCTTAGAATGGTTGTGTTGCAAAAACTAGGGAGGTGGTAGAGTAGGAAGCTCATGCCCCAATATGACCGTTGAGAAATGGAGTTTCTGGATATTTACCATTAGGCAGTTGAGCGATCGCCTCAGAGCTACTACGATAATTTAGATGAAGTTTTAGCGATCGCCTTAGTTGATTCTGTAGCAAAGCGATCGCAATCATCAAAGAGCTTTTAATCCTTTTCTACTCAAAAAACCGCCCCACAGAACATTTAAAATCTGGCAACAAAGGCGAAATCAATTCATCCTCACTTGTCAGCGTTGCTACTAATACTAAGGCAGCATTTTCGCGGCGATAAATCTCTACTTTCTCCAACCGCCAGTCTGCAATCCAATACTCTTGTACTCCTCTTAAAGAATAGAGTTTAAGTTTAGCTTCCTTATCTCTACGCTCTTGTTCTGCACCGGATGATAATACTTCTACTACCAATTCTGGTGCGCCTGTTAAATGTCCCGCCTCATCTAGCAAAACTGCTAATCGTTCGTTACTAGCCCAAGCTACGTAGGGAATTACGTTGTCACTATCTGTAAATATGATGCCAGGATTGATAGTAGCCCGCCCTAAATCTTTAGCTCTTGACCAATTTTTTAACTCTGAGTAAATATTGCCACAAGCTTCTTGGTGCATCCAGTGGGGCGCTCTGGTCACAAACAATTCTCCGTCAACAATTTCATAGCGCGTGCCATCGTTATTGGCTAAGAGGTCTATGTCTGTTGTAGTCCAGCGCACGCTATCGGTTGGAGTCTGGCTCATAGCATTTTCTTTATCCTGGCATTCTTATCTTCTAAGATAGTTCACTTAGCTTGTAGCTATCTGTACTCTATCCTCCATAACTCTGGCTGCATAGGTAGCTATACTTACCGTTTCGTCATCTAAACATTGTCCGGTTGCTAGGTTAAAGTTTTGCTTGTAGATTGGCGAGGCTACTTTAGTTATGCCATTGCGATCGCCTACAATTCCTCTAGACAGCACAAAGGCTTTGCTAAAGGGATCGTAGTTACTTAGCGCGTACACATCGTTTGTATCTCCCACTCTAAATATTGCTACTTGTTCGCCGCTAACTAATGCACATACTCCGGTATTTGGGGGGATGTCTGCAATTGCACAAATATCAACCCATTTAGTTTTAGGTAAAGCTTGAACCATTTTTCGTGTCTCCTCTAATTTTTCCTAACAATACTAC
>JACCVJ010000223.1 GCA_013698215.1 Tatlockia sp.
AGCATCCAAAATAACAGCAGCATCGATATTATATTTACTACCACCGTTGCCAAAACTAAACCCGGTGCGCCGAGCATTTTAAAAAATACATAGGCAAAAATGATATTAAAAAAGATGCTTACCATACTGATGCGAAAAGGTGTATCGCCATCACCCAAAGCATAAAATACTCTAACTAAAACATCGCGCCCTAGATAAACAAACATCCCAATCCCGTACATAACCAGCAAAGAGGACACCAATTGAGACGCATTGCGATCAAAAGCTCCGCGCTCGTATACGACTCTCACAATTGGTACAGCCAAAGCGATCGTAATTGCCCCCAAAGGCAGCATAGTAATTGCGGTAATCAACAATCCCTGACGGATGCGCCCTTTCAATTCATCCCAATCTTGAGGATCGGCAAGTCGGGAAAAAATCGGCAGCATTGGCACTAATATCACATTAGAAAGAATGCCCAAAGGTGTTTGAATCAACAAACCCGCGTATTGCAAAGCCGAAGCCGCTTGGGGAATATAGGAAGCTAAAATCAAAATCACGTATAGGTTAATATGACTCATCCCAGACGAAAACGTCGCTGGAGCCATAATTTTTGTAACTTCTTTTACTCCTGGCTGATTAAAATCAAAGCGCAGGCGCAAAGTACCCATACCTGACTTCCATTGTGCCGGAACTTGTATTAGCCACTGCAAAACCGCTCCCGCTAAAGTCCCCCAAGCTAAAACCGCTCCCCCTAGCATTGCGTATTGAGGCGTTGTAACTTTTGCCCCTAGCTGCCATGCTAAAACCCCCAAGCCAATAATTACGGTAATGCTAGAAAATAGGGGGCTAACCGATGGTAGCCAGTACAAATTAGCGGCATTCAACGTACCGAAACCGATGCCAATTAAACCCGCTAGTAAAGCCATCGGAGCCATAATTCGCATTTGCCCAATGGCGATTACTTTTACCTCTAATCCGTGAGGTGTAGTACCTAATCCTGGCGCTACTAAATCAATAATTCCTGGCGCGAAAAAAATTAAGGCGATCGTTACTAGAAACAGCAACCCACCAACAAAAGTTGTCACCGTCTCTACTAAAGGTGCAGCCTCCGATTTGGGACGCTTGGCTAAAACGCTGACAATTGCGCTATGAAAAGGCCCATTAATACCGCCTAGCAACACCAATAGAAAGCCGGGAATGACATAGGCATAGTTAAAAGCATCGGCAACCACACCTACACCAAACACCGCCGCGATCGCCTGCGTGCGTACTAAACCAAAAACTTTACTAATTAACGTTGCCGCCGCAACAATTCCAGCAATTCCAGCTAGAGAGCGAGAGGGGGTTGATTTTGACACAAATATCTTTAAAAATACCTTAAGTGAAATCCCCATTGGGATTTATAAATAATACCGCTCTCTAGCGCTGCGATCCGGGTGCTTGCCAACAAAGTATTGCACCTATTGCCCTACAGAAATTTGAAGTTGCGGAGATTCCCCCGAAAAAGAGGGAGAAATCTTGAAATCCTCTTTTTTAAAGGAGATTTGAGAGAATCGAGTCTACTTGGTACAAATCAAAAGACTTTTACAATTTTCGATTATCAACCTATAGCGCGATCGCTAATTTTTATTTATGCCTGTACCTAAAATAGTTTTCCACAAATTTACTAAGGCTTCTCTCGGTAAAAATCGTGGGATATTTACAAGCACTTGATTGCTAATATCTCCAGGTACAATACTAGAATGCTTGTTATTTAAGGCTTCTAACGCTTCTTTGACTATTACTTCTGGCGGCGTAGCGTTTGCTTTGGCGGCTTTAGCTAAAGCGCTAGGAAACTCTGCATCTTCAAAAAAGCTTGTGGGTGATGGGCCCGGACAAACTGCAAGAATGTTGACGTTATAACGGCGATTTTCGGCCCACAAAGCCTCGCTAAAACTCAATACAAAGGCTTTACTAGCAGCGTAGACAGTGAAGTAAGGCATCGGTTGAAATGCGGCGGTAGATGCCATATTAATTATTCCTCCCAAATGGCGATCGCGCATTCCGGGCAAAAAGTAATGTGTTAAGTCGACTATTGCCAATATATTTAGTTGGACTATCTTTATTTGTTTTTCGCCGTCGCGCTCGGCAAAATCGCCGTAATCACCAAAACCCGCATTATTAACTAATAAATCAATAATTATGCCTTTTTGATTTACCTTGTCAAATACTTCTTTTGCGGCATTTGGTGCAGTCAAATCTTGAACAATAATCTCTACATCAATTTTGTATTGGGCTTGCAACTTTTGCGCTAATAATTGCAGCTTATCTTGCGATCGCGCTACCAAAACTAAATTCATTTGCCTCAGTGCTAATTCTTGGGCGAAAGTCTCCCCAATTCCCGCCGAAGCTCCGGTAATTAAAGCTGTTTTCATTAAATAATCTTGT
>JACCVJ010000241.1 GCA_013698215.1 Tatlockia sp.
AACATTTTCTTTTAAATTATCCGAATAACTATTTAATACTTGAATGAGAGAAAGTTTAGGGTTACGACTTTTAAAGTCAGCAACTTCAGTATCTATCCATAAAATTTTTGCTTGCGTGTATTTGTCAATTAGGGAGACAATATAATCTGGTTCTACAAAGTATTGCATTAATTATTTTAGTTTTGAGTGTAATTACTAACTATAGGAGTAAGAGTTATTAAATCTTCAATATTAAGCAACATAGTATTACAAATTGCATCGAGGGGGAGGTCATTTGCATCGTAACCAAAAGAATTTTCTATCTCAATCCCAATTTCTTCAATTCCTAACAATGTAAAACTAATTAAACCAACAATTGCTCCCGTCCACCAACCCAAGGTACTAACTAATTGAAAAGGTAGTAGCAGACAATAAATTAATAGTAATTGTTTTAAATGAATTGCATAGGCTAAAGGTATAGGTGTTTTCAAAATTCGTTCGCAGCCTCCTAGATCGTTTACCATTTTATTAAGTAAATCTTGCATTGCTACTAAACTATGAACATTTAATAATCCGTTTTTATACTGCTGTTGCAGATAATCTCCAATCCAAAAAGCAACCTCTAACGGAGGATTATTCATTTCTTTAAGTTTAAAATACTTCGATATAGTCATTAATTCTTCTAACTCTCTATTTATAGCTTCACCTCTTAGATGTAATTTAGTAGCTACAGCAAAAGCAACCAAAAATCGCATATTTAAAATTTTCTTTTCCCGATCTTCAATTACGCTTTCTTCAATATTTATCCAAATTTGTCGCGCTAGGTTACGAACATTATTAATCAAACTTTCCCAGCATTTGCGCCCTTCCCAATAGCGATCATAGGCGGTATTTGTTCTAAAAACTAATAGCAACCCTAAAACAATACTTGGAATCACACTTTCAAAAATTGGCTGAGACACTGAAAACTTAAAGTAGTGTAGCAAAGAAATAAATACGTCAAATAAACCAGAGTATAAAACGCGATTAAAAATAGCTGGAATTACTGAACCTCTAATTTGTAATGCTACTCGAAACCAACGAAATTTCTCGCTTCTCATTTTTTTTACAATTGTACTGAGTATTATTTAAAACATTTAATAAGCCGCTTTTTGCTTCAAGCTAATAACATAAGAAATTAGCACAACTAAAAACTTAACCTATGACTTGCGATCGCAACTGGCAATTTTGGATCGATCGAGGTGGCACATTTACCGATATTGTGGCGCAGCGTCCCGACGGACAATTGGTAATTCATAAGTTGCTGTCAGAAAATCCCGACTTCTACACCGATGCGCCAATTCAAGGCATCCGGGAAATTATGGGTATTGGGGCTACTGCACCGATTCCAAGTGAGCAAATTGCGGTGGTAAAAATGGGGACAACCGTAGCTACTAATGCTTTATTAGAACGAAAAGGCGATCGCACTTTACTTATTATCACTAAAGGCTTTGGCGATGCACTCCGCATAGGCTACCAAAACCGCCCGGATATCTTCGCGCGGCACATTGTCTTACCAAAGATGCTATACGAGCAAGTAATTGAGGTTGAGGAGCGTTACAGCGCCCAAGGAGAAGAATTAATACCTCTAAATACTCAGTCATTAATTCCGCAATTGCAAGCGGCGTATGATAGTGGGATTCGTGCTTGTGCAATTGTTTTGATGCACGGCTACCGTTATCCAAAAAATGAGCAGAGTATTAGCACTTTAGCATTTGACATTGGTTTTGTCCAAATATCAGTATCGCACAAAATCAGCCCTTTGATGAAGTTAATTAGCCGGGGAGATACAACCGTTGTTGACGCTTATTTGTCGCCAATTTTGCATCGGTATGTAGAGCAAATATCTAGTCAAATTGGCGCTGTACCTTTGCAATTTATGCAGTCTAATGGCGGCTTAGTTGATGCCCAAAATTTTCAAGGCAAAGATAGTATTTTATCCGGGCCTGCGGGGGGAATTGTTGGAGCCGTAGAGACAAGTTTGCAGGCGGGTTTTAACAAAATTATTAGCTTTGATATGGGGGGAACTTCTACCGATGTCGCTCATTATAATGGCGAGTACGAAAGAACCTTTGAAACAGAAATCGCTGGGGTAAGAATGCGATCGCCTATGATGGCAATTCACACTGTAGCGGCGGGTGGCGGCTCAATTTTATACTTTGATGGTGCGCGTTATCGCGTAGGGCCAGAATCGGCAGGGGCAAATCCCGGCCCGGCGGCTTACTCTAAAGGTGGAGCGTTAACGGTGACAGATTGCAATGTCATGGTGGGTAAATTGCAACCCCAGTTTTTTCCGCAAGTGTTTGGAATCAATGGAGATTTGCCTTTAAATACCGAGGTTGTAGAGCGCAAGTTTAGAGAATTAGTAGCGGAAATTGGTGATAATCGCACCCCCGAACAGGTGGCGGCGGGTTTTTTGGCGATCGCAGTAGAAAAAATGGCGAGTGCGATTAAAAAAATCTCCTTACAGCGTGGATACGATGTATCAGAATATACTTTATGTTGTTTTGGCGGTGCGGGAGGACAACACGCTTGTTTAATTGCGGATGCGTTGGGAATAAAGCAAGTATTTATTCATCCTTACGCAGGGGTGTTGTCAGCTTATGGCATGGGTTTAGCGGATGTAAGGGTAGTAAAAGAACGAGCGGTAGAAGCTAAGTTGACTCAGGAGTTGAAATTAGAGGAGATTTTGACAGAGTTAGAAGCCGAAACCCAAGGAAAAGGAGAGATTTTGCGGCGGGTACATTTACGCTATGAGGGGACAGATTCACCTTTAGTAGTAGGGTTTGGATTGCTAGAGGAGATGAGAGTTGCTTTTGAAAACTTACATCGTCAGCGTTACGGGTTTGTGGTGGATAAACCGTTGATTGTGGAAGCGGTGGAAGTAGAGTTAGTTTGCAAGCAGGATGTCCAAGAAGATAACGTAATTTCACGGATAGCTAAACAAAATGTAGTGCCTGTTAATACTGTTAAAACTTATATGGCGGAAGCTTGGCGAGATACGCCAGTTTATCAACGGGAAGACTTGCAACCAGGCACGAGTATTGATGGCGCGGCGATTGTGGTGGATGTTACGGGAACAAATGTAATTGAACCTGGTTGGCGCGTAGAATTAAGCGATCGCAATTATCTAATTTTGTCTAAGCAGGACTTAAACAAGCAAATTGTGACAACAGTTGCAGCAGTCGATCCGGTGATGCTGGAAATATTTAATAATTTGTTTAGTGCGATCGCCGAACAAATGGGTATTACGCTACAAAATACCAGTAGCTCTGTAAATATCAAAGAAAGATTAGATTTTTCCTGTGCTATTTTTGACCAACAAGGACAATTGGTGGCTAATGCGCCTCATATACCCGTGCATTTGGGTTCGATGAGTGAAAGTGTGCGCGCCTTAATTTCTGCGCCAGGAGAGGCGATTAAACCGGGCGATGTGTATGCGTCTAACAATCCTTACAATGGCGGTACGCATCTTCCTGATATTACGGTGATTACTCCTGTATTTGAGGAGGCAAAAATACTTTTTTACGTTGCTTCGCGGGGACATCATGCAGATATTGGCGGGATTACTCCAGGTTCCATGCCTCCTAATAGCAAAACTGTAAACGAAGAAGGAGTATTAATTGATAATTTTCTGCTGGTAAGAGACGGTATTTTTAGAGAAAAAGAACTCTTAGAAATTCTGGCAAATAACAATTATCCGGCGCGAAATCCTGGTAAAAATATAGCTGACTTAAATTCTCAAATTGCTGCAAATAAACGTGGCGCACAAGAATTAAATCAGACAGTAGAACAGTATGGGATTGCAACTGTACAGGCGTATATGGGTTATGTTCAAGATAACGCCGAAGAATCTGTACGAAGGGTAATTGAGGTTTTAAATGATGGATTTTTTAGCTATGAACTTGATAACGGCAGCATTATTAAAGTAGCAGTTACTATTAATAAAACTAGCCGGAATGCCCAGATAGATTTTACAGGTACTTCGCCGCAATTAGACAGTAATTTTAATGCGCCATCGGCGGTATGCAAAGCAGCAGTTTTGTACGTTTTTCGGACATTGGTAAATGATATCATTCCCCTGAATGCTGGTTGTCTTAAGCCTTTAGACATTATTATTCCTGATGGTTGTATGCTAAATCCTATTTATCCGGCGGCGGTAGTAGCAGGAAATGTAGAAACTTCGCAAGCAATTACTGATGCTTTGTACGGGGCTTTGGGAGTTATGGCGGCTTCTCAAGGAACGATGAATAATTTTACTTTTGGTAACGCCAATTATCAGTATTACGAAACTATTTGCGGGGGTTCAGGTGCGGGGGCAAATTTTGATGGTACAGACGCAGTACAAACTCATATGACAAATTCCCGCCTTACCGATCCAGAAGTTTTAGAATGGCGATTTCCTGTAGTGTTAGAAAGTTTTAAAATCCGCCTTGATAGCGGCGGAAAAGGACATCATAAAGGCGGTAATGGTGTAATTCGTCGCTTACGTTTTCGAGAAGAAATGACGGCGGGAATTTTATCAAATCGGCGGGTTATTCCTCCTTTTGGTTTGCAAGGTGGAGAAGCTGGGAAGTTAGGAAAAAACTATGTTGAACGTAAAGATGGAAAGGTAGAACAATTAGGTAGTACAGCTACAGTAGAAATG